>JADFQH010000357.1 GCA_022561895.1 Methanobacteriota archaeon
TAGGGTTAGAAACCTCGCTCAACGATTACCTTGAAAACCTGGCTGGCGTCTTTGCTCACGTCTGGCGAGTCCTACGTGAGGACGGCACAATGTGGCTGAATATCGGCGACACTTATACATCAGGTGGGCGGACATGGCGGGCTCCTGGACCGGGCGGGAGAGGCGCGTGCGCCCGATCGGGCGCTCGCTGCACTCAGGAGTTTAAAAGAGCGCCTGCCCGACGCGGAGATCCTGACCTGTGGCGATCCGATGGGCGAGGCGGAAGCCCGCGAGGCCGGCTTCGAACCGGCGATCGTCTACGAACCCGGCGAAGAGACGACCGCAGCGGACACACACGAAGCAGTCGCGGCGTTTCTCGCGCGCGGGGTGGATCTGGTCCTGTTCGTCGGCGGGGACGGGACGGCGACGGATGTCGCAGAGGCCGTCAACGAAGAGGGCCATGAGACGCCGATCCTCGGTGTTCCGGCCGGGGTGAAGGTGTATTCCTCGGTGTTCGGCGTCACGCCGGGAGATGCGGGGCGGATCGCCGCGGCGTTCGATGCGACCGAGTCGAGAGAGGTAAGCGATATCGACGAGGACGCCTATCGGAACGGCGAAGTACGGACGACACTTCGAGCGGTGGTGAACGTCCCCGTCGCGGAGGAGCTCCAGTCGTCGAAGCAGCTCGGCGGCGGGTCGATCGAGGGTCTTGCCAATGGATTCGCCGCCGAGATCGACCCCGAAATCACCTATATCTTCGCGCCGGGGAGTACAGTCGGCGCGATCGAGGAGGCGCTCGGATTCGAGGGAACTCCGCTGGGAGTGGATGTCTGGCGGGATGTCTCCGAATCCGACGCGGATTCGGAGACGGACCGGGGCGTGAACTGTCCCGGACGTGGCGAGCTACTCGTGCGCGATGGGAGCGAGTCCGAGATTCTCGCAGCCCTCGGCGAGAACAACGCGATCGTCGTCTCGCCGATCGGCGGACAGGGCTTCCTCTTCGGGCGGGGTAACCAACAGATTTCGCCCGACGTGATCCGTCGGTCTGAGATCGAGATCGTCGCCTCGCGCTCGAAGCTCGACGAGATCGGCGTTCTTCGTGTGGACACCGGCGACTCCGATCTCGACGAGGAACTCCGGGGATGGGTGCGGGTTCGCGTCGGCCGCGTCGAACACCGAATGCTACAGATCGTCTAATCCCTCACGATCCGTTATGAGACATATAATGAAGAAGTAGTGAATATTAAGATCTCTCAGGGAATAACCCCAGCATGGATACGCGAAAGGTCCAGCGGCTGGGTCCCTCCACGTTGGCGATGACGCTGCCCGCCGATTGGGCGAAAGAACACGGCGTCGAGAAGGGCGACGAAGTGACGCTGCGCCGGGGAAGCAAGGGCGCGCTGACGGTGATGCCGGAGTCCGCGGATCGAGAAGAGAGCGAGGCGATCATTCATGCCGACGAGCTCGATGCGGAAGCCGTCGAGCGCGCGATCGTCGCCCAGTACGTTCTCGGCCGGCGGATCATTCACGTCGACCAGGAGGAGGGCGCGCTTTCCTCGGATCACATCAACGCCGTCTACAGAGCCGAAACCCAGCTCATGGGACTCGGCGTCATCGAAGAAACCCCCGAGAGCATCGCAATCCGGTGTTCGGTCGATCCCGAGGATTTCACACTCGACAATCTGTTACAGCGCCTCGAAAACACCGGCAGTACGATGCGCGGCGAGGCGGTCAAGGCACTCGCGATGGGCAACCCCGACCTCGCACAGCGTGCGCTAAACCGCGAGCGCCAGGCCAACAAGATCTTCGTCCTCCTGCTTCGCCTGATTTTTACGGCCTACCAGAACCCTACGCTTGCGCGCGCGGTCGGATTGGACGACGGCTTTGCCCTCATCGGCTATCGCTCGATCGCCAAAAACTTAGAACTCACCGCGGACAATGCAGAAGACATCGCCGAGATCGTCCTCGAATCCGAGAACCACTCGCTTTCGGTCAACAACGGGACGATGCGACGTATCAGGGAGTTCACAGACCGTGTGGACGAGATCACTGCCCTCGCCGTCGAAGCCGCCGTTACCCGCGATTACGATCTCTGGATCGAAGCCCGTGATCTGTTCAAGGAGCTCTCCGACAGGGAGGACGAGATCTTAAACGATCTGCCCGAGATGGACAACAAGGACCTGCTTCAGGTTCGGGAAGTGCTCGTGAGCCTCCAGCAGACCGCTCAGTACGCGATGCGAAACGCGGAGATCGCGGCCAACTTAGCACTCAATGAAGAAAGCGAGCACGTGACCATCCACTAACAACGAAAGCCCTCGGCACGGCTTGGCAGCGATTGCTCACGGCTTCGCCGTTCGCTTTTCCGAGGCGCGTTGCGCCTCGTTTTCCTCGCCCTTTGCAGGTCCACAGGAAAGGCCGCTTCGCGGCCTTTCTGGGCTGAGCGGCGGCTTTGCCGCCGCGAGGTCAGCGGGAACTCCGTTCTCGCCCGATCAAGAAAATCTTCGATTTTCTATGGCCGCCAGGGCTGCCGGAAGAGCTTCGCTCTTCCGAGCTCTCGTTCGTTTCATCGCCGGCCTACGGCCGGCTTCCAGCGGGACCGGGGGTCCCGCCCGACTCACGAGAACGCCGAGTCGCGGCGTCCGACAGCGAGGGACTCCATCGGAGTCCCTCTGGCCGTTCGAGCGGGCAACGCCCGCGAGAAGATTACGCGCCGCTTCCGGGCACCAGCCTTTCCCCGTCTCGCGAACGGGACGCACAGCGTCCCGTTCGCA
>JADFQH010000358.1:0-759 GCA_022561895.1 Methanobacteriota archaeon
GAACAGTGTACCAGTCGTTGATCTCCGTCCATACCGGTTCGAATTTTCCTGAATTACGGTCCGCGTGTTCAAATGCGCTCACCTGCTCCGGTCCCGTCGCGTCGTAGCGTTCTTGATAGCTTCGATCTCGCTCGATTAACGCCCGAAGCCGTTGTTCTAACTCTTCAGGCGACTGTTCACGCCGGAGTTCGTCCGCTCGCTTCCACTCGAAATACGCCTCGTTCTTGCGGTACTGTTCGGGTCGCCCGTCGATCCGCTCTACGATCCCCATCTCCGCGAACCACCGTAGGTGCGTGCGTGCGGATTCGGGCGTACTCCTCGCTCGCTCGGCAATGACCGCGACCGTCATCGGCTCGTCCAGCGTGAGTGCGGTTTCGTACACTCGCTCTTTGACCGTCTTCCCCTCGTCCCACCGCTCTCGTTCGCGCTCGCGCGCGTCCGACGACGGGACACCACCAGCGGGCATTCCGCCGTCCGAACCCGTGTTACTCCGTTCCATACTGAGTATAGTTTGCTAACCCGTAAATATATTCGCTTCGAAGGAGTCCGAACGATCTACCCTACTGTTCGTCGCCTTCTCCACCGCCGCGTCCGACGATCACCGTGTTCTCGACGAGCGTCTTGTGCCCGCGGCGAAGCCGTTCTGAGAGCGCTTGATGGGAAATTTCGAGTTCGGCGGCGAAGTCAGAGAGCGAAACGTCGCGTGGAACGTCGTAGTAGCCGTGTTCGTAGGCTGCGGCGATCGGGTCTTCTTGTTCG
>JADFQH010000358.1:769-2746 GCA_022561895.1 Methanobacteriota archaeon
CCAAACCGGCCCTGCTTTCC
This sequence comes from Methanobacteriota archaeon, assembly GCA_022561895.1. GTDB lineage: Archaea > Halobacteriota > Halobacteria > Halobacteriales > Halalkalicoccaceae > Halalkalicoccus. The sequence continues at coordinate 790 of JADFQH010000358.1, forward strand.
CTGGTCCACATTGTAGATCCGCTGGATGTCGAGCGAGAGATCGTTGTTCTCACAGAACTCGTAGGTTCGCGAGAGCGCCTCCCGATCGGGAAAGAGGATCCGCATAAACCAGCCGTCTTGGCGGCCTTCGGCGGCGAGGATCGTCCCCTCCTCTTCGACCAAGATATGGATCAGCGTCTCGATCGAGTCGATCCACTCCATCTGATACAGCGCCTCGTCGCCCGGATGCGCGATCTCTTCGACCTGATCGACGCTCGGGTCCTCCTCTAAGGCTTCCTGGAGGCCCTCACCCTCTATTCCCGTTGCCCAGATGTAGGGCATGATATGGTCGGGGTCGTGAGCAACGATCCGCTCGATCTCGAAGTTGACTTCCGAAAGCGTATCGAGGGTATGGCTCAGTGCGAACTCCTTGGCCGGAAGACGAATCTCCGCGATAGTCGCCATAGCCACGATACTACACCGAGACCCATATACCACTCGTTATTCGGGCGCTCGACGCAGTATAGCGTTTCTCGACACCCGGAGTATCGATGGACTACCGCCGAGCTGGCCGGAGCTTCGATCCCCGTGCAACGAGCACCCGCTCGTGGTCAACCCGCTCGACGCGGTGACCGTACTCGACGTGGTGGTCGATCAGGCGCTTCGTGAGCGGCGCTGGCTGTTCGCCCGTGTCACTCGCAGACCAGTCACACTCCGTACATATGTACTCCAGCGATGACCACCTACTTCGACTACGGTTTCTACGACTATTAGTCCTCTACTTGCAGCTTCTACTACTGTTTATGAATTGTTTGATTAACAGCAACACAACTCTTCGATCTTTGCTTCGTGCTTACCACGTCAGCCCTTCGTAGGTGATCCCTTCTCGCGCCTCGACGATCCGCCGGCCGTCGATCACCACCGACGAGCACATCGCCTCGAACTCCTCATCGAGTACAGCAAACTCGTCCCAATCGGTGAGGACGAGCGCACCGTCCGCTCCCGAAAGCGCCGCGGCTGCTGAGCCGGCGTACTCGATTTCCGGGAACCGCTCGCGCATGTTCTCCGTCGCCACCGGATCGTAGGCGACGATCTCCGCGCCACGTGTTTTCAGGCCCTCGATCGCCGGGATCGCCCGCGAGCTGCGGATGTCGTCCGTGCCGGGTTTAAACGAGAGTCCGAGCACCGCGATCCGCTTTCCGGTAGGATCGATATGGCGCTCCAACAGCGAAAGCATGCGTTCTGGCTGGCGATCGTTGACGCTCACGACGGCATCGAGCAGTTCGGGTTCGTAGCCCGATTCGCGGGAGGCGGCCCGAAGCGCATCGACGTCTTTCGGGAAACAACTGCCCCCCCATCCCACTCCGGAGCGAAGGAACTGCTCGCCGATCCGCTCATCCAGCCCGATGGCGTCGGCCACGCGGTAGGCGTCAACGCCGAACTCCTTGCAGATATTTCCTATCTCATTTATGAGGCTGATCTTCGCGGCCAGAAACGCGTTGTTCGCGTACTTGATCATCTCCGCCTCTCGAACCGTGGCTTCGAACACGATAGGAGTAGTCCGTTCGATCAGCGGTGAAAACACGCTCTCTAAACGGCCGTGACTCCACTCGTCGGCGGTCCCGAGAACGATCTTATCCGGTTCGAGAAAATCGGTGACCGCGGTTCCCTCCCGAAGGAACTCGGGGTTCATTCCCACACGAACTCGCTCGCCGATGGACTCGCCTAGCCCCTCCTCGATCGCCGGGATCAGAATCTCTTCGGTGGTTCCCGGAACGACCGTGCTTTTGATGACGACGAGATGTTCTTTCTCGCCGCTCGCGAGTGCCTCACCGACCGATCGTGCCCCCGATTCGATGATCGAGCTATCGATGCTCCCGTCCTCGCGGGAGGGCGTCGGTAGTGCAAGAAACGTCACCTCACAGTCGGCGATCGCGTCGTAGTCGGTCGTTGCCCGGAGCCGCTCGCCTGCGTGTTC
>JADFQH010000359.1 GCA_022561895.1 Methanobacteriota archaeon
GATGTTGACCTCGCCGCGAACGATAACGGTGCGGTCGTCGATACGCTCGATCGGTTCGGTCTCGCCACCCTCCAAGATCTCGCCGACGACCTCCTCGACTAAGTCCTCCATCGTCACCAACCCTTCAGTGGTGCCGAACTCGTCGATAACGAGCACCATGTTCAGGCGGTCTTCGCGCATCTCCGCGAGGAGTTCGTCGACGTTTTTCGATTCGGGAACGTGAAGCGTCGGCGTCGTCAGATCCGAAAGCGCGAGATCGGGATCGCCGTAGTTGTGCTCGCGCACGAGATCGCGGATGGTGGCGATACCGATGACGTTGTCGAGGTTACCGTCGTAGACGGGAACGCGCTCGTGACCGCTCTGGATGCAGGTTTCGATCGCCTCTCCGATGGTTGCGTCGGCCGATACCGCGGTCATATCGAGGCGTGGCGTCATCACCTCCTTCGCGATCGTGTCGGTGAATCTGAATATTCGCTGGAGCATCTCGTGTTCGTCCTCTTCGAGCACTCCCTCTCGCTCGCCGGTTTCGATCATCTCCTGGATCTCGCCACGGGTAACGTAGGGAGCCTCGATCGCGCTTCCCGTGCTTCCCGTGAGCTTGTTGACCTGACGGGTGAGGTAGTCGAACACGACGACGAGCGGGTACATCGCGTACTCGGCAAGCTTGAGCGGGCGGGCGATTCGCCGCGCCCATGTATCCGTATGCTCGACGGCGTAGGATTTGGGCGCGCTTTCGCCGAAGAGAAGAACGATCGCGGTGATGCCGAACGTCGAGATGAGGGCCGCGGTCGCGCCGCCGAAGTAGATGCCGAGTAGCGCGGTCGTGATCGCGGTCATGGCGATATTGGCGATGTTGTTGCCAACGAGGATCGTCACGAGCAGGCGGTGGGGGTCTTCCTTGAGCGACTGCACCATCATCGCACCCGACAGCCCCTCTTCGACCATCGCATCGACCCGGTGTTGAGCGAGCGAGAACATCGCGATCTCCGAGGAGGAAAAAAAGCCCGAGAGCATAATGAGAAGGGCAACCGCGGCGACACCCAGGTACGTCACCATACTGGTCGTGAGTTCGAAACCGAGAACGTCAGCTTGGGCGAGAATCGAGAGATCCATTCAGTAGTCGTTGTTCAGACCCGGCGGGATTAAACGTTACTCCGTCGAAACGGGCGTTCGCGCTATAGGGATTATCGTCGAGATTCATCGATTTCGCGCTCGCTGCATGATCCTCGTGGTCGCTGTCGACTGTAAGGACGGTTGGCGACGATAATCCCGACACTGGTGGCTACGGTCGACGGCGAACCCGGACTATGTCGTTCCCTCAGCTCCTGTAGAAGCCGAGGGTATATACGACCGTGGGGGCCGAGTGATGGTATGGAGATCGACCGAGCGGCGCGCGTGATCCGCGAGGGCGACCTCGTTGTCTACCCCACGGAGACGGTCTACGGACTCGGTGCGGACGCACTCGACTCCTCGGCAGTAGAGCGCGTGTTCGCCGCGAAAGCTCGCTCCCGAACGAAGCCGCTTTCGATGGCTGTTCCCGACATCGAAAGCGCAGCCACGCATACGTCGCTCACCGTCCGTGAACGGGCGTTCATCGAAACGTTTCTGCCGGGTCCCGTCACCGTGATCGTCGGAGCCGGCTCCGAGATTCCCGACGCCCTCACCGCCGGAGGCGACCGAGTCGGAATTCGCATCCCGGATCACGGTCTCGCCCGCTCGCTGCTTCGGAAAGTCACTCCGATCACCACGACGAGCGCCAATCGAAGCGGAAATCCGAGCGTTCGTCGGGTCGAGGATCTCGATCCGGAACTTCGTGAAGCAGTCGGCTGTGTCCTCGACGGGGGCGACCTCTCGGGGACCGAAAGCACCGTCGTCGATGTCGAACGCGGGGAAATCCATCGGCGGGGCGCGCTCACGGAGGAGATCGAGACGTGGCTACAGACCGAGCAGTGAGCGAAGCGACCGGGTTCGAGTGCCACACCGTTTTCGGTACGCACAGGAATCACATTTTGCGCTGTTTGTAAGTCGGGCGGGTGGGCCATCCATCCCTTCGATCTCCCGAATCGCACGTCGGTAGTCGGCTTTGCGCCGGGTCGTGAGCGAAATTTCGCGGATCACGCCATATGCGGGATACTCCACGAACGCTCTCTCGATGAGCTGCTCGCGCTCCCACGAGAGCGCCTTTGCGAGTGCGACCGCCCGCACCGACTGGGGCTCCCAGACCCCCTCTTTGGGGGGTGATCCGGGCGAAACGTACGAGGGGGCGAGGGGCTTTTCCAGGACTTTCTGAGCGATCCCGCGACACTCCCGACCCGAGAGGAGGACATCTCGATGGGTGGGGTCGGCGAGTTCGTCCCAACTGTCAAGGCGGTCTTTCGCCCGCCGGAGGTTCCCTCGGTACGCCTCTGGCGTACGTTCGATCGGGCGGGCAGCGAGTGTGGCGTCGTCGGCTTCGAGTAGCTGTTCGTACTCGAAGGCAAGCTCGCGGCGCTTTTTGACAGATTCCGGCAGCTCGCGCTCGTCATCGCGGCGGTAGTAGAGCTGGCGCGAACAGTACGTAACGGTCGCGAGATCGCTTACGGCATGCACGGGGACGCTGGTCCCGTTATTGTATAAAAATATTCACATCGAGAGGTCGTTTTCCATTCCCTCGGTCGCTTCTTCGAGACCGTCCTCGCGGGCGTCGCGGGCGAGTTGGGTGGAGAGATCCCCGTCGGTGACGATCTCCTCGA
>JADFQH010000360.1 GCA_022561895.1 Methanobacteriota archaeon
CTGTCGAGGCGATCCAAACGTTCGATCTCGACGGCGCGGCCGGTCTCGTTATCACGACACCACCCGAGTCGTTCTCACCGACGGAACTCGACGCACTCGCCGAGTTTGTCGAAGGAGGCGGCGCGCTCTTCGTTCACGATCAGGCGGATTTCAGGGGGCTTGACGAAACGGATACGCTAAACCAGATCGCAGAACGTCTCTCGCTTTCCTTTCGATTCAACTCCGATCAGGTCAACGACGCCGTCATGAACACGGGTGGGGAGTTCGAACTCCTGACGAGCGACTACGATCAAGAGTTATTCAGTATTTAATAAATCTCTTATAACCATCCTCTGCTAATCGAGTAGTCCTTAGCCGATTGGAAAAGGAAGAACCATCCGAATAGGATCAACAGAGACCAGAAAGCCTGGGCAGGCCGGACGTTATTCGACCATTCAATGTAATACCAAATCACCACTGGAAACAGTACTAACACGAACCCAAAGAGCAGGACTATTAGAACAAACAGATTAAATATAACATCTGTGATAATCTTTTCTCGTCCTGTTGCTGGCTGGCGCTCTGTTTCTTCATATCCTCTGCTGATCAGCCTCCGTTTCACTTTGACTGGCTCGATAAGAAAGGACGCAGGAACGAACATCACGCCAAATACGACTATCGGTATGATCCAGTCCTTAGCGAGAGTGGGAGGCATGTGCCATGTTTGCATATCACCAAGAGCGGCGAATAGTAGCCCGACGAAAGTAATCATTCCAGTTATTTTCCATGCGGCTAATAACTGTGGGATGAAGTACTTCGTTTCTCGAATGTCTAAGATCATAGACCTTTGTATCAACTGTAATGATTACTGTTGAATTTTCAGCAATCTACGTCAGTTATCCTGAATTAAGTTGATTCAATCTGCGCTCACCCGACAGCCTTCGGCGGCGTACTCGACGTTCTCGATGGAGGTAATGGGATCCTCGCCACAGACCGGACACTCCGGATTTCGCTGGACTGGAACCTCGTCGAACGTCATGTCGGCGGCGTCGTAGACGAGCAGCCGTCCATCCAGAACCTCGCCAAAGTCAAGCACGAGCTTCATCGCTTCCGTGGCTTGAATACATCCCAGAGTTCCGGGAAGCACTCCGAGAACTCCCGTAGTCGCACAGTCTGCAACCTCGTCCTCGGGCGGGGCTTCGGGAAACAGACACCGGTAGCACGGTCCATCGCCCTCGGCGGGAAACGTGATCGCTTGGCCCTCGAACTTGTAGATCGCACCGTGGGAAAAGGGCGTCCCCGAGAGGGTGCAGGCGTCGTTCACTAGATATCTCGTCCGGAAGTTATCCGAACCATCGACCACGACATCGTACGTCGAGATGAGTTCCTCGACGTTCTCGGGTTCGACTCGAACGTTGTGAAGTTCGACCTCGATATCGGGGTTGATCCGCTCGACGTATCTTCGAGCTGATTCGACCTTCGGCTCACCCACGTCCGAATCCCCGTGAATGATCTGTCGTTGGAGGTTCGAACGTTCGACGTCGTCGTCGTCTGCAATTCCGAGGGTTCCAATACCGGCGGCGGCGAGATACTGGATGATGGGGGAGCCGAGTCCGCCCGCGCCGATGACGAGCACACTCGAATCGAGCAGCTTTGCCTGCCCTTCGGGTCCGATCTCGTCCATGATGATGTGTCTCGAGTATCTGTCCAACTGGGTGGGATCGAGCGAGAGATCAGCCATACCCGTTCTCGGTGAGGAACGCTAATAAGCGCGTGGCCGATTCGAATCCGAAATCCGGCTGTGTGCGGTTCGTACCCGACCGCTGATGGTTTTTATTGACAGGACGGTACTTTTCTGTATGAAAAACGAGATTGAGTCATCCGGCCGCCCGCCCCGGGGCGTGTCGCGCCGCCACCTTCTTCGGACTTCCGCGACGGCTGGTGTCGCCGCGAGTGCGGGCTGTGTCGGGCGATTCACCGAGGATGAAGGCGACACCGTCTTCATTTTCAACACTGGGGATATGACCGTCTCGCTCATCGATCCCGCAGACGATGAGGTGGTGACGACCACGCATCTCGGAGCGACCTCGTCGTTTCCCTCGAACCAGTACAGCCCACGACTCGCGGACGAAGAGGAGGAAGTCCTCTGGCTCAACGTCGGCGAGGGAGTACGAGCAGTTCGCGTCGATACCCTCGAAACCGTCGCCGAGGTCGAGACGGGTTCGGAGGCCAACTGGCTCGAACGAACCCCCGATGGTACGCATCTCGTCGTGAGCGCGCGCGAGCCTGCCCACCGCCAGTTTCGGATCGACGCCGATCCCGCTTCTCAAAACTTCGGCGAGATCACGGGCGAGATCGACCGCACGGACGAGGAAGCCATCGAGGATCGGGATGGGGTCGGCCCGTGTGACATCACGTTCGAACCCGACGGCGAGTACGGCTTCGTCCCCGATCTCTACGGGAACACCCTCACTGTGCTTCGAACCGAACCCTTCGAGATCGCCACGCAGGTCGAAGTCGATCCCATCGGGGACGACCACACCCAGCCATGGATGGGGACCGCGGGCTGGAACGGCGAGATCTGCATGATCGAGAACAACGAGGGCGAGCACGGCACCGAGAGTATCTGGGACGTGAGCGATCCCGATGCCCCTGAGGAGATCGCCCGGCTCACGAGCGAGGACGGACTGGGCGAGGGTGCGCTCACGAGCGAGATCGGTCCCGACGACGA
>JADFQH010000361.1 GCA_022561895.1 Methanobacteriota archaeon
CTAGCGTGGCGTGTGCGTCCTCGATGAACTCGGTCTTGTCCTCCTCGTGGCCGAGCTTTGCGTTTACATCGATCCGGTAATCGAGATCCGAGAGCGTCTCGCGGAGCTCGTCGGGGTAGGCGGCCTTATCGAGACCGGGAGAGAGAAAGCCCGAAACCATTCGCTGTACCGTGCGCTGGGGAGGAAAGGTAACGGGGACGTTCATCACCGTCGCCTTCCTGCTCTCTTCGGTGACGCGATCCCAGAGCCGGTCGGCCTGGACGTCCCGGCCCATCGGGACGTAGGTGTCGTACGAGCCGTTCTCCCTGTCCTGAAACCCGTAGACACCCGTTTCGCCGGGATTCTGGCCGGTCGTCAACGAGGGCCAGCAGGCGCTCGACTCGGGAGGAACGATGCTCTCGATCGCATCTGCCGTGCCCTCGTCGGCGATCGCGGCGAAGTTTGGGAACTCCTCGGGATGCTCCGAAAGGAGGGTGTGGGGAACGCCGTCGATACCGATGAATGCGACACGGGGCTTGTCTTCGCCGCCGCGGATCCGATCGAAGAGACCCATGCACCCCTCTACTGGCGTCCCCTACATGAACCTTCGTTTCACGTCCCGACGTTTTCTCCCGCCGCGCCCTCCTCCCTCCTTCGTTCTCGGGACTCGGCATCGAAGTTCGTCGGAACGACAGTCGGGTGTGAAAGCCCCACCGCCGGTGTGCGTACTGGCATACGCCTCACGATACGTCCTCGCCACTCAAAAAATTACCCATAATCATAACACATCCCGGTCACGGAGGATGATTACTGTGGGGAATCAGCCGAACTGTTCTTCGTAGAGATCTTGAGCGTGTTCGATCGCGTCGTAGGCGGCCTCGCGGTCCTCCCAACCGAGGGTTTCGACCTCCTTGCCCTCCTCCAAGTTCTTGTACGTCGAGAAGAACTCGTCGATCTCGTCGATCGTCTGCTGGGGGATATCCTCGAGATCCTCGATGTGGTCGTAGCGCGGGTCCTCGATCGGGACGGCGATCACCTTGTCGTCCTGCTCGCCGTCGTCGTCCATCTTCATTAGCGCCACCGGTCTGGCTTCGATTACGCAGCCCGGAAAGGTCTGGTCCTCGACGAGCACGAGAACGTCGAACGGATCCTCGTCATCGTAGTAGCTCTGTGGAATAAAGCCGTAATCTGAGGGGTAATGCACGTTGGAGTGGAGTACACGATCCAGCATCACGCCCGGAATGTCCTTGTCGTACTCGTACTTGTTGCGCTCGCCTTTGAGACACTCGACGACCGCGTAGATCTCTTCGGGTGGGTTCGGTCCCGTCTCCAACTCCTCCCAGAGGTTCACCATGGCTACTGTCCTCTGCTCCGGGCGAGAAAAAAGTCCTTTCGACACCGTCTCACGAGAATTGCTGGGAGCAAAAAATTGATAACTACCCTCTGTAGACCCGCCGTAGCTGCTATTACCCGGTGATAGTATACGGAAAACAACGAATGGTTGGTAACTGTTAAATAGGTGGATGACATTTCTCGAAAGTGATGTCAGAGGCACAAGCAGTTCCGGGCACGCAGCGAACAGCACACGATCTCACCGCGTTCCAGCACAACATCCTCGTCATCCTCGGCGAGGAGCCGATGTACGGACTGGCGATCAAGCGCGAGCTTGAGAGCTACTACGGTACGGAGGTAAACCACGGACGACTCTATCCCAACCTCGACGATCTGGTCGAGCGCGGGCTGGTCGCAAAGAGCGAACTCGACAAGCGCACCAACCAGTACGAGCTGACCGAGGACGGCTACGAGACCGTACTGGGCCAGTTGAACTGGGTGTTCTCGAAGCTCGTCACCGACGACGAGCGCGCAGAAGACATCCGTGAAATCGTCGCCGCACAGAACTAACTGTCGTCCGGTTGTACGGTTTTTTCGACGTACTCAAGCGACTGCTCTACGATTTCTTTTTGATCGTTGCTCGGCCATGCGTTTCTCACAAAGTACTCCGAGAGGAACTCCCTTCGCTCCTTGTTCGTCGCCTCCTCGACCGGTTTCGCGTAATGATTGCCCATGAAATCCGCGAACGCGTCCGCGTTTTTGCCGTGGGTCTCCCCGTACTGTTCTCGCACTCGCGTGACGATCGCGCGGTTGTGTGTCTCGACGTGCTCCCAGTCGTCGGGATCTTCGGGACCGGCGATCTGTCTCTCGACCGCCCGGTCGATCTCTGTGACCCGCTCGGGACGGATCATCCCCCCCTCGACCCACTCTTCGGGGTGGAGAACGAGCGTTTCCGTCGGATCCTCTTCGCGGACGCGCGCGGTAAAGTCGTACTCAGTGAGCAGCTCCGCTCTGTGCTCGCGATACGCCTTCGTCTCGTCGGGATCGACCGCCTCGCGTGCGAGTTTCGTCAGTCGCGTCGCTTTTTTTACTACTTCCTCGGGTAGTTCAGCCATCCTCGAACGCCTCGTTTACGAGGTTGTCGGCGCGTTCGTTTAGCTCCCGCGGTACGTGCGCGATCGACCAGTCAGAGAGATCGGAAAGAAGCTCGTAGGCCCGCACGCGGCGCTCTTTCATACCGGGATCATTCGCGTTCCACTCGCCTCGAACCTGCTTCACTACCAACTGGGAGTCGCCGTGGATCTCGATCTCGTCGAATCCGTAGTCGCGAGCGACCTCCAGCCCTCGGATCAGCGCTTCGTACTCCGCGCGGTTGTTCGTCATCTCC
>JADFQH010000047.1 GCA_022561895.1 Methanobacteriota archaeon
GTCGTTCACCAGAAGCGAGCGGTCGAACTCCATATACGCATCACGAAGCTCGGCGTCGTTTCGGAACTCGACGAGCGCGCGCGCAATTGCGGTGCGGACGGCGTCGGCCTGCCCCGAAAACCCGCCGCCCTGTACGTCGACGTCGATGTCGATCTCGTCGCGGATGCCCTCGACGATGCGAAACGGCTCCAACATCTTCAGGCGGGCGATCTCCGGTTCGACCAGCTCGACTGGCTGGGAGTTGATGCGAACGCGACCTTCGCCGTTGTTTGCGGTCGCACGGGCAACGGCCGTCTTCTTTTTTCCACTCGTGTTGGTTACCATGTGACGTTTGCCCCCAGATTATCGCTTACCTCACCTAACTGAATGAACTTGATGTTCGACAGTCGATCCAACGACGTATCTTCGAGAACCTCCGCCTCTTTGTCGTGGGGGTTGCCGACGTAGACACGGACGTTCTCGAAGGCTTCCCGACCGCGCGTGGTCTTGTACGGAATCATCCCGCGAATCGCGCGTTTCATAATCCCATCGGGGCGCTTGGGGTAGTACGGACCCCGGTCGCTCCCGATCTCGGTTCGCTTGCGGTAGACGCTCATCACGTCCTCTTCGCTGCCCGTGATGACTGCCGATTCGGCGTTGACGACTGCGACGCGCTGGCCCGAAAGGGCCGCGTCTGCGACCTGACTCGCGACGCGCCCGAGGATGCAATCACGAGCATCGACAACGAGGTCGGCCTCGAACTCTGCGACGCTCATGCAACCACCTCTGGGACGGAGTCCCAGCGTACTCGCATTCGTTCACTATATTCTCTCATGCAACGACCCTCACGTTACTGCCTTCGGGGTTCTGTTCGATGACCTCCTCTAACTGAACGACCTGGCCATCGGCCTGTTCGATCTTCGTCTGGGCCGTCCCCGAAAAGGAGACGGCCGCGACGGTGACGTTCTTCTGGAGCACACCGCTTCCGAGAACCTTGCCGGGCACGATAACGGTCTCCTCTTCGGTCGCGTACCGTTCGATGCGACCGAGGTTGACCTCGGCGTGCGTCCGGCGTGGTTTCTCTAACCGTGAGGCGATATCGCTCCACACGTCGGCCCCCGACTCGCGGGAGACCGATTTTAGTTCGGCGATGAGACTCGTGAGTCTCGGATTTGTCTTACTCATAGTTCCTCCTGATTGTGATACTGATGATAGTTGAACTGCGGAAAAGTCGGAGTCGAGTGCAGGGAGCAGGATTTGAACCTCCGGGAGACGACACTGCGACTCCCGTGGCTCAAATCTGCTCGTTCGATTTTCACGGCTCTCCCGTTCGGTCGACCCGGAAAATGCAGGGAGCAGGATTTGAACCTGCGGACTCCTACGAGACAGCGCCCTGAACGCTGCGCCGTTGGCCAGACTTGGCTATCCCTGCTCGCAACCTGCTTTACTTTCTGCCCCGTAAAACCGCTTTCGGTTACCCACCGCTGGCCAGAGCGCGCGCTCTCCGCGAAAGCGAACGCCGTGTTGTGTGGAGTAGTGTGGGTAGTGGGGCACATGGTTCTATATGCTGACCGCGTCTTCGAGTTCTGCTGCACGATCCCCGATCGAGGCCGCAGCCCGATCGACCAACTCGTCGACGGTCATCGAACCATCGGTCTCGACGTGAAAGACAAAGGCACCGGGCACGTCCTCGACGCGGAGCTTTTTGCCGGGATAGCGCTTCGTCAGATCGTGATCGAATGCTTCGGTGAGAACGAGTTCTCCCTCCTCGGTTTCGATCACGCCACGGACGATGTTCACCTCTTCGTCGGCGAACTCCTCGGTGTCACCCTCCTCGGTCACGCGAACGAGGTTTCGATACCCAACGGAGACGCCACCCTGATGTTTGGCGTGTTCGCGCCCGACATCGAGGACGGCATCGGCCTCGATTTCGAGACGCTGGCCCTCTTTGAGTTCGATAATTGGGACGTTCTGTTCTGCGGGCCCGACCTGCTCGTCCGAGCTGACCAGATCGCCCGAGTACGCAGTACCGGGACCTTCGACATCGAGTGCGAGGGTGACCGCCTCGCCGATCTCGTAGTCGTCGGGGGTCGTAAGCGGCACGAGACCTAAACGAAGCGCGAGCTGCTCGTTGAACATCACCGAGGAGTTCTCGATGAACCTCACTGAATCGATGGCGAGCGTTGGAACGTCCGCGATCATCGCGCGACGAACCCCGTTTGCGAACGCGGGCGTCACGTTGCGAACGAGGAATCGACCGCTTCGCTCCTCGCGTTCGACGAACTCGATGTCGAACTTGCCATCCATCTTAGAACCCGCTGTTTTTGGGTGCGCGACAGCCGTCGTGCGGGATCGGCGTCACGTCCTCGATACGGCCGATCTCGAGTCCGGCGCGCGCGAGCGCCCGGATCGTTGCCTGTGCACCGGGACCGGGGTTCTGCTGGCGGTTGCCGCCCGGCCCGCGAACGCGGACGTGAACGCCCTCGATACCCGCATCGAGCACCTCTTGGGCGACGGTCTCTGCCATCTGCATCGCCGCATACGGTGAGGCTTCATCCCGGTTCTGTTTGACCACTGTGCCGCCCGAAGACTTCGCGATCGTCTCCGCGCCGGTCTGATCGGTGATCGTGATCACGGTGTTGTTAAAGGAGGCGTGAACGTGTGCGACGCCCCACTTTCCGTCTTCTGATTGGCTCATCTATTGTTCCTCCGCGCGTTCGGGGTGTAGCTCGTCCGCGAGCGGGCTGTTCTCGTCGAAATCGACCGAGTTCTCTTCGGTGCTACTCACTTTGTACGAGGGGACCGTCACCCGCTGGCCGTCGATCGTGACGTGACCATGCGAAATGAACTGGCGGGCCTGTTTTGGCGTGTTGCCCAGTCCTTTGCGGTAGGCGACAGTCTGGAGTCGGCGTTCGAGCAAGTCAGTGACTTCGAGCGACAGCACGTCGTCGAGTCCTTCCTCGTTGCCGAGAATACCGATGCGCTGGAGCCGCGAGAGGAACTCGCCACCCTCTTCGGCTTCCTCGGCATCCTCTTCTTCGCCCTGCTGTTCTTGGCCCAACAGCTGTCGGGCCTCGCGGCGGAACGATCGGAGCTCGGACTCCGCACGCCACAGCTCCTCTTTGTTCTTCAGGCCGTAGCGCCCGACGAGCGAGTGTTCGCTCGCGATGCGCTCGCCCTGAAAGGGGTGATTCGGCGTCTCGTAGAACTTGGTGTTGCTTCCGAGTGCCATTATTCAGTCTCCTCCGCTTCCTCCTCTCGAAGCTCTTCGACGTTCACGCCGATCGTCCCCTCCGAACGCCCGGTCGAACGAGTGCGCTGACCGCGGACCTTCTGGCCGCGCTGGTGGCGCACTCCTCGATACGCGCTGATCATCTGGAGGCGATTGATGTCCTGTCTTCGGGTGAGTTCGAGGTCGTTGCCCGTCTCGTGGGTGATCTCGCCATCGTAGTATCCTCGATGATTTGCGAGCCACTCTGGGTTGTTCTCGGCAAAGCCCTCGACCTCCTCGACGATGGCGTCGATCTCGTCGTCGTCGAGTCGCCCGAATGTCGCGGTACGGGAAATACCGGCGTTCTGGGCGATGATTCTGGCCGCGCGGCGGCCGATACCGTTCATCTCGGAAAGCGATCGTTCGACGGATTTCGTCCCATCGAGGTCTGTCTGCCCGATGCGAACGAAATACCGAAGGTCCTCGTCGTCCTCCGGACCGTCCTGTTGTTCTGGATCTTCTGCACTCATGTATCTCTGTGCCAGCTGTCTTCCGGCCGCACCGTTTGCGGTGGTGATGAACTACCAACTGCGGGTAGTGATAAGGGCTGTTGTAATCCCTTACCGGCGATCGCTGACCCGCACGAGCGATCACCGGTAAACAGTTACAACAGTCCTTATGAAGCGTCGTGGCGGGGATTCGAACCCCGGAGGCTGTACGCCACAGAGTTAGCAACCCTGCGCCTTGGGCCGGGCTTGGCTACCACGACACGTCGATCTGTACTGTCGCCCTTCCGGACTCGGGACGCCGCGTCCCTCCAGTGTATGCACCAGCAACTATCCAGTTCGGCTATTTAAGCCCACCGGATCGATCAGAGTGTGATCCGGATACCGAACTCCAGTGTCGGGATACGCCACCGAGTAGCGCGCCGGCGATCCGACACGGCGAAGTCGCCCGTTAACTCGCCCCACATAATATATCAATAAATTTATTACTATAGAAAATATCAATTTTATTATGGATCGTCGAAAGTTCATCGGTCTGACGGCCGGGACGGGCGTTGCGCTCGCGGGCTGTACGGCGAGCGACGACGTGGACGGCGCGGGTAACGACACCGACGACGGGAACGAGCCAGCGGAAGCCGAATCCGAGCCCGAAGAATCGGGGCCCGAGCCGGAGGGCGGCGACGGGCGTCCGTACACCCACTACAGTCTCGATGTGCACGACGAGCGGTCGGTGGGTCGCCCCGTCTGGGTCGATACGGACGGGCGCGTCTACGGGGGAAGCGGCCCGCGCGTGCTCGTCAGCGACGACTGGTGGGAGACGACCGAGACGCTGTACTCCTTCGAGGACGAGGGGACCACGGACGAGTACGTCCAGACGGTGATCGTCCCGGATAGCGGAAACATTATCGCCGGGATCGGCGGCCGGGGCGAGACCGGCGGAAAAGTCGAACGCATCGACGAGGATCTCAGTGGTTCGGAGACGCTCTACCAGTTCGATTACGGGCGGGCCGACAACAGCTTCGGCCACGTCGTCTACGAGGATATCGTCGTCATCTCGACGTACGGCCGTTCGGATTTCGCGGCGGGCAGACACGCCAACGAGGTGATCCTCTCGACCGATGGCGGCGCGAGCTTTGACCTGGTTCTCGAAGCCCCGCTCAATACCGAGGACGCGGCGAACCTCCACATCCACGACGTCGAGTACGACCCGTACGCCGAGCGCATCTGGGTCGCCGTCGGCGATCACGGCAACTCACAGCTCTACTGGAGCGACGACCTCGGCGATTCGTGGAGCGAGATTGCCGAACAGGGAGCGATCACGATGGTGACGCAGGTCGCCGCCTTCGAGGACTGTGTCGTCCTCGGGAGCGACGGCACTCCCGAGGGAATCCTGCGTTGGGAACGTGAGAGCCCGAACGATGAACCGGGTGGCGTCGACGATTTCGTTCGCGTCCACGTCGAGATCGAGACCGATCCGAACGACGACGTGATGCAGATGTACGCCCGCCGGCGCTGGCACATCCGCGAGGACGACGGCCGCGAGCTGTGTCTCATGCCGTTTGGGTATTCGCCTATGAACGACACCGCCGAGGATTCGGTCGTGCTCGCAAGCGTCGATGGCGATGAGTGGTTCGAACTCCATCGGACCGAAACCCGCGAGATCCTGCTCACGAACATTATGGGTCCGTTATCGATGGACGGCGACCGGCGAGTGCTCGTCTCCGACAGTAACCAAGGAGACGGCTATCAGATCGACGCGACGGTGCCGGCGTTCTGGAACTGACACCGCTTATTGGCCCGCCGCCCGAAGTTCATCCCAGAATGTCCTCCGAACCGAATATCGGGATCGTTGGAGCGGGCGTGGCCGGACTCGGCGTGGCCTACGAACTGCGCGAATCCGACGCCGACGTGACCCTGTTAGAGAAACGCGAGGAGGTGGGTGGTCGGGCCGCAACTCGCCGAAAAAACGGCTGTACCTACGATCACGGCGCGAACTACATCACGCCCGACGAAGAGCTCGACGAGTTCGTCCGAGAACTCGGCGAGGAGGAACTCGTCGAGATCGAGGAGCCGGTCTGGACGTTCGATTCGACTGGAGAGATCTCGGCGGGTGAGGAGCGCGACCGGCCCGCACTCACCTACGAGAATGGGATCACCCAGTTCTCAAAGCGCGTTTTTTCTACCACTGACGCGACCCTCGACACCGAAACGCGGATCGAAACTATCGTCCGCGACGGCGAGCGCTGGCGGGCAAAAAGCGAGGATAGTAGGTATGAGTTCGACGCGCTCGTGATGACACCACCGGCCCCACAGACCGCCGCGTTGCTTGCCGAGGCGGAGTGGACCGATCCCCTCAGGAACGATCTCGTCAGCGAGATCGAGGCGGTCCCCTACCGGACGATCCTTTCCGTTCTCTTGCACTACCCCTTCGGGATCGACCGTCCCTACTACGCGCTGGTCAACACCGACAAAGACCACGAGATCGGCTGGCTCTCGCGCGAGGAGTGCAAATCCGGGCACGTTCCCGATGGCGACTCGCTTCTCGTTGTCCAGATGGCTCCCGACTGGTCGCTGGAACGCTATGGGGAGTCCGAAAAGGCGATCACCGAGGCGGCCGCGGAACTGGCTGCCGACTTGCTCGAAGAACCTCCACTCAGCTCCCCCGACTGGAGCGACGTACAGCGCTGGCGTCACGCCCTGCCGGACGGCGGCGGGGATTCGTCCGTGATCGAACGTGGCGAAGAGCACTCACTCTACTTCGCGGGCGACTGGGCCGCCGGCGAGGGACGGGTGGCCGCCGCCTTCGAGAGCGGGCGCGCGGTCGGCCGCAGGCTACTGTAGGCGGGAAACGAGTCCGTCGAGGTGGTCGATCCCGACGATCGCGACGGTCGGACCCGGCAGTTCACCGAGGACGGTGGCCATGCAGTCCTCGCGGATGGCGTCGCGGTGGGCGACATGAGGCGGCGAGAACGCGGAGACGGCCCGTGCGGCCGAAACGTGCGAGCGCTCGTCTGTGGCACACGCTTCGATCCCATCTCGATGATTACAGTCGTAGCTAAACGAGCGCTCGTCCTCGGTTCGACTTCCCAATCCGGCGGCCGCAAGCCGACAGCGCACCGCCCGTGTGCTCGTGGCACGAACGGCCGAGTACAGTCGTCCAAGCGTCTCGCGATCGAGCCGTTCTCGTCGTACGTAGTTGTAAAACGTACGAGCGAACGTCCGGCTCGGGCCGTCGATGCCGACGACGGAGACATCCGTCTCGCTGATAGCTGCGCTCATCTCGCCACCGGCAGAGAAGTCCTTGCTCGCTGCATACGACCGATAGAGCGGAACTGCGAGCGGCGGGAGTTCGAGTGCGAGCGTCACGGGGTTCGTTTTGCGTAGCACTACCCGGACGCGCTCGATACTCGCGGGATGGTCGTGAACGACACCGACGAGCGTAAGATCCGGGAGCCAACGGATGTATTCGGGATTGGGGAGAGTTTTCGAGAGGGGGCTGGCAGTTGACACGGCTTCTCGAATCGAATCAGCCGCGTCTCGAACGTATAGTTCAGCGAACCGACCGGTGAGGAGAACCGGTTACCCGGCGGTTTCCGTCTGTGGATCGTTTTCCTGTGGATCGTTCACTCGTGCGTTGACCTGTCGTGGTGCACGCTCTAACGAATGCGAGTCCGTCTCGGAACGAGTGATGGTGTCGAGTAGTTCGGTTCCGATTCTGTCGATCGACTGGTCGGTGTCCACCCGATCCCAGCCGTGTTGCTCGGCGAGCCGTTCGTGAAACCGGTGTGCCGATCGGTAGTAGCTCTTCGAGGTTTCGAGATCCCGCCCGCTCATTCTCCCGACGAGCGTATCGAGATCGGCGGTCAACCAGACTGTCTGATCGGGGGCGGGCAGCGTGTGGACGAGCCACGGCGCAAGCGGGCCGTAGCAGTCGTACAGAAACTGATGCCGGTAGCGATCGAAGACGACGATCCGGTTTCGGTACCGGGAGCGCGCAAGCGCGAGCGAGACGAGCGCGAACCAGTAGCCAAAGAGCACCATACATAGTCGTCGTGTGACCCGACTCACGAGGGTTGGACGGTGCAGCCAGCCGACGAGTCGCCGCTTGATCCGCTCGCCACCGGGGATAAGCGAAATGAAATCGTTCGAAGGATGAACGTACGTCGCCTCGTGGCCGGCCTCACGAAGTCGGTTCGTCAGCAACTGTGCCTGCGTCGTCTTTCCGGCTCCATCGAGACCAACGAGTGCAATGACGTACGTTTTCACTGTATTAGTCAAACGACGGCGAGAAAATAAGTGTCGTGTTTCCATACTGTCGACTGTGAGTCATTCCGCGATCTCGTGAGATCGGCGCCACGAAAAACGACAACCAGTTACAGTCGACAGTATCAGGCGTTGATGTATTTGTCGTTCATCTCCCAGCCGCCATCGCCGCTTCGAACCATATACTCGCCGTAGAACGGTACACGATTTTCGATCGTTTCCCTGAGCGTCTCGCGGATCTCATCCCTGCCCATCTCGCCCATCGGCCGGAGGTCGTCGTTGCGGTTCAAACAGCCTTTCAGATACCCCTCGTGGGTAACTCGCACCCGATGGCAGTTCGCACAGAACTCGGGGTTTTCGACCGGGTCGACGATCTCGACCATCCCGCGACCGTCCCCGTCGTCGTTTTCGATCCAGTAGCGCGCGCGGTGGTGCATCTCGCGACGCTCGATCTCTACTGCTTGCTCGGAAAGCCAGTTGTGAACCCGATCGATGTCGATGTTCCACTCGGGTTTTCCAGTTAACTCGGGCATATACTGGATCAGTTGTAGTTGAAGGCCGTCGTTTTTCGCGACGTGCTCGACCATCTCGGGGACGTACCCGGCAGTGTGCTCGAAGACGACCATGTTGAGCTTCACGGGGTCCAACCCTGCGTCGAGTGCGGCGTGAACCCCTTCGATCACTCTGTCGTACGCGCCACTTTTCGTGATCTCGGCGAACTCCTTCGGATCGAGGGCGTCCTGTGAGACGTTCACTCTCGAAAGACCGGCCTCGACGAGCCCTTCGGCGCGACCCGGCAGAAACGTGCCGTTGGTCGTCATCGAGACCTCCATTTCGGAGGGTGTGCGTCGGATGATCTCCTCCAAATCATCGCGCAACATCGGCTCCCCGCCGGTGAATTTCACCTTCCCGATACCGAACTCGGTCGCGACTTCGAGAAACCGAACGATGTCGTCCGTGTTCATCTCGTTGTCCTGGGGATCCATCGGTCCGCGTGTATCGCCAAGCCCCTCGTTGTGACAGTAGACACAGTCGAAGTTACACCGGTCGGTCAGCGAGACCCGAACTCCCGTTACCTCCCGCCCGAACTCATCGGCGAGGACACTCATGGCTCAGTCTATCAAGCGGAGGAACTTAAACTGGTGGTCACGATCGGCGACGACGTAACTGATTTTGATTACCAGAGATAGGCGACCAGCAGCGTGAGAAAACAGAGCATGAACGCGGCCGCAAGCGCTCCGACGATGTTCATCGCGCCCGCGGTGGCGACGAACAGCAAGAGGAGATAGAGGATCGTGATGCCAAATCCCAGACCCGCGATCGGGCCAGTCTCGCCCGACTTGCCCGACCAGCGTTGCTCGTCGATTCGTTGACTGGGGTCCTCGGCATGCCAGTTCCCGTCGACCCGCTTGAGGATGATCTCTTCGCCTTCGATCCCGCCGAGGCTACTTGGACTGTAGCCGAGATCATCGATCAGGCGCGCGAACTTGAAACGGTCGCTCCACGGGATCGGTTTGTCGAAATCCTCGCTCACATAGGCATCATGTGGAAGCCGATACCACAGCCGAATCGTTTCGGCGTCGTGATCGACCACTGTTTCGATCTGCGCGCGCAGCCTGCGGTCGTCGACCGACCGAAGCTGGATTCGGCCGAGTTCGTCCGCGAGGTCGGTGGCGTCCGACTCTATTGGGGCCGCCTCGTTCGCTGGCTGTTCTGTCGTCGATTGGCGGTTTGTATCGTGCTCGTACGGATCCATAATCTCCCCATCCCCGTGGGATATGTACACACTACTTGGGCAACCAACATACGTATTGTGTCCGAAATCCGACCCTTCAGAACGTTGGCAGTCGGATTGAGAGCGCTGGTCGCAGGCTATAGCAGCCGTTGCAGATCAATACACACCCCCTGTACCCAGCGCCCCGGACGCTGGGTACAGGGGGTGTGTGAACAGTTTCAACGACGACTATAGTCGGGCGAGTTCGGGCGGTGTACGGCCGCTGTGCTGCTCGAATGAAGTGTTCCGACCGACAGTAAGCGTTATCCGCCCGAAAACGCCTATCTCGGGTATGGACGAAGACGCCGTTCTCAACCGCCTGCGTGGCGTCGAGGACCCTGATCTCGGCGACGATATCGTCTCGCTCGGCCTTGTGAACGAGATTTCCGTCGAGCCAGATCGAGTCGCCATCTCGCTCGCCCTCGGCGCGCCCTACTCACCCAACGAGACACAGATCGCTTCCGAGGTTCGGGACGCCCTCTCGGATTTCGATGGCGAACTCGATCTTTCCGCTCGCGTCGAAACCGGTCTCTCCCCCGATGAACAGGTGCTCCCGAACGTCGAGAACGTTATCGCCGTTTCATCAGGCAAGGGTGGTGTCGGCAAATCGACCGTCGCCGTCAACCTCGCGGCCGGACTCTCGCAACTCGGCGCGCGCGTCGGTCTCTTTGATGCCGATATCTACGGACCGAACGTCCCGCGGATGGTCGATGCCGACCAACGCCCGCAAGCCACCGAGGAGGAAGTCATCATTCCGCCAGAGAAGTTCGGGATGAAGCTCATGAGCATGGACTTTTTAGTGGGTAAAGACGACCCCGTAATCTGGCGCGGTCCGATGGTTCACAAAGTCCTCACGCAGCTCTGGGAGGATGTCGAATGGGGGCATCTGGACTACATGATCGTCGACCTCCCCCCCGGTACCGGCGACGCCCAGCTCACCCTGCTTCAGAGCGTACCCGTCACTGGAGCGGTGATCGTCACAACCCCCCAAGACGTCGCGCTCGACGACGCGAACAAGGGCCTGCGGATGTTCGGCCGCCACGATACAGTTGTGTTGGGGATTGCAGAAAACATGAGCGGCTTTATCTGTCCGGACTGTGGCTCAGAACACGAGATCTTCGGTAAGGGCGGCGGGAAGTCGTTCGCCCGGAAGAACGAACTCCCGTACTTAGGGGGGGTTTCGCTCGATCCCGCTGTTCGGACGGGCGGCGACGAGGGTAGGCCCATCGTTCTCGATACCGAGAGCGAAACGGGAGATGCCTTCCGGGTACTCACCGAAAACGTCGCGAACAACGTCGGGGTAACGAAGCGCCAGCAGCAGCGCCAGCGATGAGTCCTACTACCGACCCCGAGCGCGTTTCCCTGCTCAGAGAGACCGCAGACGACCTTCGAGGGGAGAGCTCCGAAAGCAAGCAGCTCGCGGCAATCTTGTATCGGGTGAGCGATCTGTACGACGAGCGCGAGGAGACGAGTCCCGAAGAGATCTATATCGCCGTCAGGAATATTTTGAATATCAAGGAACGCGGCGGGTTGAAACGATAGGGAACCCCACAGTGTGGAGTTGAAAGACGTTTCAGCGCGGGACAACTGGTGAGGATATGGACGCGAATCAGCTCTCTGCGAGCAACCCCTTCGGGATGGATGAAAACTGCCAGAACTGTCCCGAGCTCTGTGAAACTCGCGAGCAGATCGCCCACGGCTACGGCGACGTGGGTGCGGAGTTTCTCTTCGTCGGCGAACGTCCCTCGTCGGGGGCCGACAGGACAGGCATTCCATTTTTTGGCGATGAGCGCGGCGAGGCGTTCCAAGAGATTCTGCGGGCGCTCGATTTCGCCACGCAGGAACCCGATGAGGAGCCCGAACTCGAAAACGCCTTTCTCACCGTGCTGACTCGGTGTCGCCATCCCGATCGCGCGCCCACGGACGAGGAGATCCGGAACTGCGAGCCCTACCTGAACGCCGAGATCCGGATGATCAACCCCGAGATCATCGTGCCCGTGGGCGAGCGCGCGCTCCGTGAGATCGCGACGGAGTATACGACGACACCCGCAGAAGAGTTTGACATCGAGGCCGACCACGCCACCGAGATCAGGGGTCGAGGATTCGAACTCGTCCCGATGATCGACCCCGGAGTGCAGACCGACAACCAGCGCGAGGCGTTTTTGCAGGCTTTCTCCGACCTGTTCGGACGGGATTACCGACAGACGAAGGGTCGACAGGGTCGGTAGTCCGATCAGTCCGTATCGAACAATGCGTCATAGCGGGTGTACCACCACGCAACGAGGACAAAGACAACGAGAGCGCCGACGAACATTCCAATGAATCCGGCGGCAGGCCCGGCGAGAGATGCGAACGGGCGCGCGAGGACCGCGCCCCCAGCGGCCATCAGCCCGACAACGGCGAATCCGAGGATGAGCCGGGTGACGACGTTCTGCTCGACAGGGTTGGACGCCATTGTGAGGTCAGTACAACGGACAGAAACATGATATTTTCGGCCGTACTATGCGGTGGCCGATGCGAACGCGGTCGCAGGGCGGGGAAAGGCTGGTTCCCTCAAGAGCAGCCGTCCGGTCTTCTCGCGGCCGAAGGCCTCAGCCGTGCGGATGGTCCCGGCCCGCAACTGTGGAGTGCTGCTCGTGGCACGCCGCTGTGGCTCGTGGGTTTCACGCCCGGAGGCGAGCAGCGTCCGCTGACGGTCGTGCGGGCAGATCGTCTGCTTGCCGACACGAGCGCTGCGGCGCAGGGTCTCGCAATGACGACGGGAGGTTCCGCCGAGGTCGTGTCCCTGGGACCGAGGTTTCCCGGGATCTTCATTCGGTTTCCCGAGAGCTTCGGCGCCGATGTGGCCGCGGCGTCCCGGCTTCGACAACTGTTGTACGGCGGTGCCCTCTTCGTCGTCGTCAGTCTGACCGGCTTCGGCGCGTGGTTCCTCTCGCGCGACATCCGCCGTGAAGCCATGCTGGTCGACATGCGTTCGCGTTTCGTGGCCAGTGTGTCGCATGAGCTGAAAACGCCCTTGACCGCGGTACGCCTGTTTGCCGAGATGCTTCAGCGAGATCGCCTCCCGCCCGAGAAACGCGCCTCGTACCAGAAGACGATCCTCGCGGAGAGTGAACGGCTGAGCCGGCTCCTCGACAACGTCCTGGACTTCTCGAAGATCGAACGCGGTGAGAAACACTACGTGTTCGAGACGGTGCGGCTGCAGGAGCCACTGCGACGGGCGAGCAGCACTCTGGAGCACCAGCTCGCGCGCGACGGGTACTCGCTCGAGCTGGCCATCGACGACGCGGTGCCTGCGGTCGTTGCAGATGCCGATGCGATCGGGCAGGCCGTCGTCAACCTCATCT
>JADFQH010000048.1 GCA_022561895.1 Methanobacteriota archaeon
GATGGCGCTTGGTCCCTCGACGGCCGACGAACTCATCGAAGCAACGGATACGTTCGTCGATATCACCGAACACGAAGAGACGTTTCTGCTGTAGCTCCGCTTTAGACGGCGGGTCCCTCGCCGGTCGTTCCGATGAGAAGCGAGCCAACGGCGAGGCCGGTCGTTGCAACCGCGGCGAGGACGAGCGGGATCGTGACGTTGATCATGCCAGCGGCGATCAGGAGCACCGAGCTGACGACGAGAAGCGCGATACCTACGACGGTCTTGGTTTGATCCGAAGCCATTGGTCGTGGTAGGGGACAGGAGATATATAATTCTCACCAAACACGCCGGATAGCAGACACCATGTGACATGATGACCTGCATTCGGAACGGTGGTCTCTTGTACGCTGGCTGCCATCCACGGGTGTGAGCGAGTTCGACGACCGTCCCCGATTAGTGCGGATCGCCGACTACCAGTTCTGCTCCGGAGTTGGCGAGGAGCTGTTTGCGGGGCACTGTCGGGTCGAGCGCTCGAAATCCGGCCGTCCCCGGCAGGTCCACGCTCCCGACGGACGGCTCGTCTCGCTGGGGCAGGACGGCCGATTTACGCTGGGAATCGAGGGCGGGCGGCGACTGATAGAGATCGGCTCGCCGCCGGAAAACAGCGTGATCGTCGGCGACGAAAGCGAGCCGTTCGTGCGCGAGGGCAAGAACGTCTTCGCGAAGTTCGTTCTCGAAGTCGATCCCGAGATCCGGCCGGGCGACGAGGTCTGTGTGATCCACAGGGAGGGGGCGCTCTTGGCGGTCGGGCGCGCGGAGCTACCCGCAAGCGCCATGCTCGATTTCGAGACGGGCATGGCAGTGAAGGTCCGCGAGGGTATCGAGGACTAAACGTCGGCCAAAAGGCATTCAACATCCGGTAAACACCGGAAACTATGCGCCGTCGCACCGTTCTCACGAGCACGATCGTCGGTTTCGCTTCTGTCGCCGGATGTCTCGGTCGAGAGGAGGGTTCGCCGGATCCATCCAACGACGACAACGACGACGAGCGTTCGGGGATCGAACCGGACGGTTCGTGCGGGATCATCACGCAATCGCTTTCCTCACAGCTCGTCTCCGAGGGCGGCACTGACGCCTGTTTCGACGGAGCCGAGCCATCGCTCGCCGTCGAAAACGAACGGGATGAACCGGTCGAAGCCACCGTCGAAATAACAGCAGGAGAATCCGACGGTCCGCTCTTTTCGAAGCGGTTCGATCTCGATCCCGACGAGCGCCTCGTCGAACGCAGTGCGCTCCCGGCCGACGGGGATCGCGTCGCGACGGTGACGATCGGCGACGAAACGGCGAGTGGGTCGTGGGAACGGACCTCGTGTTACCGTCACGGAATCGCGATCACACGGGAGGAGATCGAGTTCGGTCTCGTCCCACCAATGGCGGGACCGGGTGACACCCAACACGACTGCTACGCCGGTGACGATGCGGATATCAGGATCTACAACGGTGAGACGGCCCAGACCGTCAGCCTGCACGTCGTGGACCACTGCGCCGAGACGACCGCGACCGAGACGTTCGAGATGGATGCCGATACCGTCGAACGCACACGGGGTACGATCGCAAACGGCGGGATCTACGACGTGACGGTGAGCGTCGAGGACGGCGGGGAGGAAACCTACGAGTTCGAAAACGACTGCTGGGGTCTTTCGGCGAGTGTCGATTCGGACGGCGAGGTGGTCATTCATCAGGTTGCAATCGATTGAGCGGATTCGTCGCCAGCCGAATCGGTTCTCGTGGCCACGAAGTCCACGTCGGTCAGTTGGCGAGCGGAACTCGATGGGGCCCTCCGATACTCCCTTGAGTCCGGTCGTTCGGCACGTTTTTCCCTTCGCAACCCGACTTGCGGGGTATGTTCGGAGGAGGCGGCGGACTCGACCCACGCAAGATGGAACAGATGATGAAACAGATGGGCATCGACACCGAGGAGATCGACGCCACGGAGATCGTTATTCGGACCGGCGACGAGGAGCTGGTCTTTACCGACGCCGACGTAACCAAGATCAACGCCCAGGGCCAACAGACCTACCAGATCGTCGGCGAACCCGAAACCCGCGAGTCCGGATCGGACTCCGGTGTGGGAGGGGAGGCTGGAAGCGATCCGGCCATCGAAGAGGCTGACATCCCCGCAGACGACATTGAAATCGTCGCGATGCGAACCGGCGCGAGCGAGGACGAGGCGCGCAAAGCCCTCGAAGACGCCGACGGCGATCTGGCGACGGCTGTCGAGAAGCTCGAAGCAGAGCCCCAGTGATCTTACTCACCCACGGCGATCGGGAGTATCTCCGCGAGCCGGGTGAGACGTTAGAAACCGATCTCGGCGTGCTCGACATCCCCGCCGAGACCACACCGGACGACGTTCTGACCACGCATCTGGGCGAGGAGTTTCGGGTTCGCCACCTTCGAGGACCGGATCTGTTCAACCATTTCGAGCGAACCGGCGCGCCGATGCTGCCCCGAGACGTGGGGCTGGTGATCGGCGAAACCGGACTGTCAAGGACTGATCGGGTGCTCGATGCGGGCACTGGAACCGGCGTTCTCGCGAGCTATATGGGACAGGTCGGTGCGGATGTCCTCACGTACGAACGAAACCCCGAGTTCGCGGAAGTCGCTCGAAGGAACATGGACCTCGCCGGAGTAAGCGAGACGGTCGAAGTCAGAACGGGAAATCTGACCCAGGAGATCGGGGAGCTCTCGACGTTCGACGTGCTCACCCTCGACACCGAGGACGCGCCGGAGGTGGTCGCAGACGCAGATGAAGTTCTCGTTTCGGGCGGGTTTCTCGCGGTCTACTCACCGTTTATCGAAACTACCCGCGAAGTGGTCGAACTCGCTCGTGAGACCCTGTCGGATGTGCGAGCGATCGAGACGATCCAGCGCGAACTCGATATTGACGAGCGGGGTACGCGCCCCAGTACGGGACCCGTGGGCCATTCGGGCTATCTCGTGTTCGCACGAAACAGCTGATCACTCGTAGACGAGCACTTCGTTTACGGCGGCATCGACCGTGACTCGGTAGCCACCGAGATGAAACGAAACAACGCCCCCCGCGCGCCGCTTCCCATCACCTCTCGGAGCGAACAGCTCACAGAGCGCCTCGGGATCGAGAACGTCATTGATCGGGCCAATAGTTGCGGGTGACTCCTCGGAGATGGTTTCGACCGCTTCGATCACGACGAACGCGAGATCCTCCTCGTCGTCGTACTCGATCCGGTGTGCCAGCTCGCTGTGGTGATCTGGAGTCATGCTGTTGATTTCGGGGTTCAGCTCTCGGAGTTGCCACCTCTTTAATTTACATGTAAATAACTGTTGCTATTAATAAACCCAGCGAGAGGACACCAACCAGCACGCTTTGAGCACGAACGAATCAGAACCCCAGTACGAATCCCGAGACGCCGATGAAGATGATCATCCCGAACACGTCGACGACGTTCGTGACGATCGGGATCGTGGTGTCGTCGGGATCGATCCCCAACCGGTAGGAGGCGTAGGTCGCCGCGAAGCTGAAGACGATCGCGATCACGGCCACGGACATCCCGCTGATCAACGAGATGACGAGCAGCGTCGAAAGCGGCAGTCCGAAACCGAGCACCGCACCCAGTAGGTATGCGCCGACGGCGAGTGCGGTGAAGATCGTCGCCGCGAGCGCGAGGATCGCGCCGACGTTCGCCCACAGTACTCTGTCCGTGGGGTCGAACTCGGTCGTCCCGAGATGGAGTCTGGTCGAGAGACGCGAACTGAGGATCGCGCCCAGATTCCCGCCCGTGCCGACCATCGTCGGGACCATCACCGCGAGAATGCCGTACTGTTCGAGCAGCTCCTCCGCGCTTTCGAGGGTGATGCCAGCCATGAGGACGATGATCGAAAGCAGGATGAGCAGCGGGAACATGTTCCCGACGATGCTTCTTACCTCCCATGTCCCGAGCGATCCCTGTGGGACGACCATCAGACGATCACCTCGACGATGCCGACCGAGAGGAGGAGAAACAGCATGCCGAAGATGTCACCGAGCGTGGTGACGGCCGGGCCGACGAGATTGTCGGGATCGTAGCCGTAGGTGTAGCCCGCGAAGATGAGAATCAGGAGACCGAATATCATGACGACGGAGGTCAGTACGCCTGAGATCAGCATGATTCCGACGAACTCGTACAGTGCGGCCGAGTCCCAGCCCAAGATGAGAAGGGCAAGCCATGTGATCACGCCGATCACGACCGAGATACCGATGCCGTTGATAAATGAGGCAACGACGGCGTTCACGAGTCGATCGTTTCGCTCGAATCGCGGTTCGATCAGCCCCTGATGGAGCCCGCTCGAAATGCGCCCACCGAGTGCGCCGTAGACGTTACCCCTTGTAGCGAGGAAGACGGGGACCATCACGAGCAGGCCGGGGAATCGTTCGACGCTTTCGATGAGTCCTTCGAGGACGAGACCGGCGAACAGGCCGCCACAGAGTGCGATCAGCAGAATCGGGAGCGCTTCGCGATAGATCGACCAGAAATCGTCCCAGACGCCCATACCTGTGGATCGTACAGCCGTCTGTTAAACCTACCGAGAAGGTTCGGAAAACCGATTAGCCGTTGATCCGGCTTGGTCGACTGAACGCGTCCGGTTCGATCAGCTAGCTGCGAGGTCCCGAAACGCCTCCGCGGAGGTGCGGGTCCCTTTCGCGATCAGCACGTCTCCGGTCTGGAGTGCGGTGTCCGCGTCGGGAACGAGAACCCAGCCGTCCTCCGGGCGGCGCACGGCGAGGACGTTCATGCTCACGTCGGACTCGGGAACGCCCTCGACGAGCGACGTGCCTTCGAGTCGGCTCCCGTCGTCGACGCTCACGCGGGCGATGATCTCGTCGCTTTCCTTGACGGCGAGTTCGACGACCGGGTGGACGTCGATCTCCCGGAGAACTCCTTCGGAAATTTCGAGGGCGGCGTCGCTGATCTCCTCGGTGCTAAAACCGAGATGGAGCAGCCCACGAAGCGAAACGGGGTCGGCCGCGTCGTTCGCCGCCCGGAGGGTCCACGCCTCGAACCGGGAGCGAAGCGCGTCCACCTCGACTTCGAGGTTATTGACCTCCTCTGCGAGTTCGACGTTGTCAAAGAGTATCGAACCGTAGGCGAGATCCACGGCGAGTTCGCTCAAGTTCTTCATCAGAATGATGGAATCGACGGCTCTGTCGAGATCCGCGATCTCCGAATCGGCGACCTCGGGCGGGGTGTACTCGGTTCCGGAGATGGTTCCGTACACCTCGCCGATGGCGGCGTCCGGTCCGCGAAGCAGCGTCACGTCGCCGGCTTCGAGTGCGGTCTCAGGTCCGGGGTTGAGGATCCACTCGTTCCCCCGCCGGATGGCGATGACCCTGACGCCCGTTTCCGATTCAAGATTGATGTCGAGCAGCGTGCGCCCGGTATAGGGCGATTCTTTGACAACGCTCGTCCGGACGAGGGTTTCGACCGCTTCGGGAAGGGCGGTCCGCATCGCACCCGGCAGGCCGATATCCTCCAGAACCACTTTTGCGATGTCGCCGGCCGCATCGGAGATCTTCTCCGCACCGCTTACGATGCCCAGAACGGGTGCGAGCGCTTCTGCGTCGGAGGGGTTTCGTGCAGCCATCAACAGGCTCATCCGGGCACGAAGCTGGAGGACGTCCATGCGCTCTTCGAGCCGGAGAACCTCGCCTGCGATCTCCTCGTTGTTCAGCAGCACCGCCGAGTACGACAGATCGATCAGGAGTTCGGAGGTGTCTTTCATCTCGACGAGCAGGTCCTTGACGCTCACCGGTTCGTACTCGACCGCATCCGAAGAGTCGCCGCCGAATAATCCCATAAAAGAGGGTTGCTTTCGATACGGTAAAAACCCTCGTGAACGCCTCACTCGCGGCCTTGAACCGGCTCCATCGAGTTCGAGTTATCGAAAGAGCGTGCGTCGGCGCACGAGTCCGCGCTGGTCGCCCCATTCGAGCAGGTCAGGGTCAACTGTTCGCTCCCCGAACCGGTCTTTCGCTTGATCGACGTAATACCCGCTCTCCGCGAGGACTCGTTCGGAGACGCGGTTTATGTGTTCGTCCAAAAGGAGACGAACGCCCGTCACTGAACCGGCTCCTTCGGCTTCAGCGATCCCTCCCGGAACCGATCGTACGCCTCACGAGTCTCCCGTTCGATCTCCCGGATTTCGTCCGTGTGTGCATAGTAGTACGAGAGCGCTTCATACACCTCCGAGAGCGAGATATCGAGCTGATCGGCCACGTATGCGGCGGTCTGATCGCCGTCGATGACCTTCGCTACGACGTGGCGAACCCCGATTCGGGTGCCCTTGACCCGTGGCTCGCCACCGAGAACGTCCTCGTCACGAACGATCGTCATATCGGGCGATACGATACGGATCGGTTTATGTGTTCTTGCGGACTGCAAGCGACAGCACGGCGTCCACTACGGATGAGAGAACAACGATATCAGTGATCGTCCTCGCGCCACTTGTGCTCGCACTCGGTACAGACGAAAAATCGCGTTTCCGACTCGTCGGCGGAACGGATCTGCTGCATATACCAGTAGGCTCGGTCGTTGCCACACTCGGGACACTGCGCGCTCGTCGTCGGCAGGCCGCTGTTTTCCGCGCCCGACTCGATCACTTCCGTCTCCTCTTGGGCGTCGGTAACGGTATACGAGTCGCTGTCGCCCTTTGGCTGTTCGTGCCCGCAGCTGTTACACATCCACAGATCCCCTTGGGCCATCATCATCGAGCCACATTCATCGCAGAATTCCATGCCCTCCCTATCCTATCCAGCCAATTAAGCGGTCCGCTATGATGTGAACGGAGGAGAAGACAGTAGGTTCCAACACTGCAGTATTCGATTTGCCCCTTCAAAACCCTTAATAGCAATACCAGAGTATTACAGCGTATGGGAACCACCACGATCAAACTTCCTGATGAGATGGATAGCGAGGTCGAGGCGTACCTCGACGCGAACCCGTACTACGTAAGCAAGAGCGAGTTCGTCCGCGACGCGATTCGAGACAAGCTCACGATCCGCTCGCCAGCGATCTCCGAGGAGTACAGGGAGAAAATCCAGCGGGGAAAAGAGGACATCAAGGCGGGACGCTACACCCATATCGACGACCTCTGAGCGTTTTGAATGGCAGAGATCTATCTCTCGGAGACGGCGCAAGACGACCTCGACTCGTTCGATGACGAGACACGAGAAAGACTCGTCTCGAAGCTCAAAGACGCTGCCGAGGACCCCAATCACTATCTCGAAGGGCTTTCCGACCGGAACGAGTATAAACTCCGTTCCGGGGATTATCGGGCGATTATCGACTGGGATCAGGAGGATGAAGCGCTGTACACGCTTGCGATCGGCCACCGGAGGAACGTCTACGACCGATGGAACGGTGATTGAGTGGTCTCCACCGGTATTGGGTAGCTATGGCTCACAACAAACCAAACCGCAAAAGTGCTCGTCTGAAAAACGGACCGGACTGGCTCACCGGTCTCTTCCTCTCCGACGAAGACGACCCCGCGACTGACGAGTAGTCGGAGAACACGACTCATCGTATACCACTGTCCAATAGGTCAGCCTTGAGCGGAGGACGGTGGCGGCCCATCTCTCTGCCCGTCATTGCCCCTCGGGCCACCGGAACCGGTGTCACCATTGCCCGGATCCTTTGGATTGAAACCATCTTGACCGGCATTTGGTGGCGGAGTAGTATCCCCGTTCCCGTTATCCGTGCCACCTCCCGATGAACCGTTTCTCCCCTTGCGTCCGCGCTTTCCGCGCCGCTTGCCGTTCTTGCGCCGTCCGCGGTGCTTGCGTTTTTTCGATCCGTATCTCTTGTTGGAGCGACCGCTGCACCGGCGTTTCGATTTCTTCGACTTCCCCTGTTTAGCTGCTGCCGTTCCCGTTCCGGCTGTGCCGACGAGGGCAATGGCTGCCCCCGTGCCAATCCCTCTAAGCACCAGCCGTCGGGAGACAGGCTGCTCTAACTCATCTCTGTCAATCATGCAATATACCTCGCAAGGGACCTATACGTTAGCAATCAGTATAAACTAGTATTCTGGGAAATAGGACGTTCGCAGTAATCGAGCAGATTCCTGCTTGACGGGACTGCTCGAGCGCCTCAAACGATTATATGGATGATCCGCTCTCCGACCCGGTCGTCCGAGGGACTTGCCGCTGAATCCGAACGGGACATACAGTGTCCTTCGACATCAACGGTTGAAACGCTGCAGGTACGTTCGGCGAGTTCTGACACAAGAAAATCCCGTCCGACCGCGGGCGGAACTCATAGGGATTATCGTCGCCAGCCGGATCGTTTCGTGGACTCGCACGGTCCACGTCGGTCGGTGAATGAACGGGAACTCGATGAGTCTCTACGATAATCCCTATCAGCCTTCCCCTTCCGACTGGTAGGGCTCGCCGACGGCCTCGCGGGGAAGCACGTTGTGAATCTCGCTTTCGAGGTCGTCGACGGAGCTGTACGAATCGCTGCCGGTCTCCGAGACGAGTTCCCCGAGATTCGCCTCGCCATCCGCGAGCAGGAGCGTTGTATCCTGTAGCTCGACCGCGGCGTCGTCGCGCGGAATGGGATACGAGAGTTCTTCCAACACACCGTCGATCCGGCTGAGCTTGACTTCGCGTGCCATGTCACCGCATACGCAGGCTAGGTTCTTATACTATTGGCAGACGGACGAGGTAGCCAACAGCTCCGGCTTCGCCGAACAGCAGGCTGATATAGGGATTATCGTAGCCAGCCGGATCGTTTCTTGCACTCGCACGGTCCATGTCGGTCGGTTAGTGAACGGGAAGTCTCTGTGTCTCTACGATAATCCCTATAGCAGTCGCTCACATAGGCCGACCGTGGCGCTCTTTGGAACCGACCGACGCATTCTCGCGCTCGCGTTCGCCAGAATGGCGGACGGCGTCGGCAACTCCTTTCTAATCATCGTCCTACCGCTGTACATCGCGAGCGGGATCGTCGAAGGACGGACCTTCGGGCTGACCGAATCGATGATCATCGGGATCGTTCTCTCCCTCGTGGGCTTCGTCAGTAGCTTCTCCCAGCCGGTTACGGGGAGGGTCTCCGATCGAACCGGAAAGAGAAAACTCTACATCCTGCTTGGACTGGGCGGGCTGACAACCGCGAACCTCCTCTATCTGTTCGCGGGATCGTACGTTTCGCTGATCGCGGTACGCGCCCTCCAGGGGGTTTCGATCGCCTTCATCATCCCCACGTCGGTCGCACTGGTCAACGAACTCGCGGGCGCAGGGACGCGCGGTGGCAACATGGGTGTCTACAACACCTTCCGGCTCGTCGGGTTCGGCACAGGACCGGTCGCGGCGGGCGCGCTGGTCGCCGCCGGGCCCTACTCGCTCGCCGGAGTCACCCTGAACGGGTTCGAGGCGACGTTCTATCTCGCCGCCGCGGCCGCCGCAGTCGGCTTTCTGTTGGTCACCCTCTTGGTCCACGATCCCGCGGAGCTCGAACGCGCTGGCGAGGACCTCTCGATCGACGTTTTCGACGGCGAGGGCGGACTCGATCCGATCTTCACCCTCGGGATCGCCTCGTTGTTTATGGCGACCGGGATCGCCCTGTTTGCGACCCTCCAGCCCGAGGTTAATTCGAGATTGAATCAGGGCTCGACCTGGTTCGGGATCCAGTTTGCGGCGTTCGTCATTGCTCAGATCTTTCTCCAAGTGCCTATCGGTAGGGCGAGCGACCGCTGGGGCCGCCGGCCGTTCATCCTCGCCGGACTCGTCCTACTTGCGCCCTCGACGCTGCTTCAGGGGATCGTCCTCGATTCGGCCGTGATGTTTCTCGTGCGCTTCGCCCAAGGGGTCGCCGGCGCGATGGTGTTTGCCCCCGCACTCGCGCTCGCGGGCGACCTCGCCACGAAGGGCGATTCGGGGACCAAACTCTCGGTGCTGACGATGGCCTTCGGGCTAGGGATCGCCTTCGGCCCGCTCGCGGCGGGCTTTCTCGTCGAACTGAGTTTCGTGGTTCCCTTCGCCGTCGGCGCGGCCCTCGCCCTCGTGGGGTTGGTGCTCGTCTACACGCAGGTCGAAGAAACGGTCGGAACCGAGACGCCGAGAACGGATGCCGCCGCCCCCCAGGATTAAACCGGATCTCTCGGCTCCTCGCCCGCGAGCACGCCAAGTACGTCCCGAGTAACCGTTTCGCGCAGCTCCACGATCGACTCCTCGGAGTACCAGGCGACGTGGGGCGTCAGCACGACCGAATCGAGATCGAACAGCGCCGACTCTTCTGGGGGTTCTTCGGGTAGCACGTCCAACCCTGCCCCCGCGATCTCGCCCTCGGTGATGGCCGAAGCGAGCGCCTCGCAATCGACGAGCGCACCGCGGGCCGTGTTTACGAGCACGCCATCGTTGCGCATTCGCTCGAACGCGTCGCTATCGAGCAGCCCCCGAGTTTCGTCGGTCAGCGGCGCATGGACGGAGACGATCCGCGAACGGTCGAGCAGCTCTTCGAATCCGACCTTCTCGACGCCGTCCTCGGCGAGTTCGTCCGCCGAGCGATACGGATCGTACCCGAGAAGCTCGAACCTGAAGCCGGCCGCCTTCGCCGCGAGGCGCTGGGGAATTCGTCCGAAGCCGACGAAGCCGACCGTCGCGCCCTGGAGACGATGAATCGGCTGGCCTTCCGTCCAGTCCCACTCCCCGTTTTTGACTTGTCTATCGAACCGGGCAGTCTCGCGGATACACGAAAGGAGGAGTGCGAGGGCGTGTTCTGCGACTTCGTCTTCACAGTAGTCAGGGACGTTCACGACCGGAACATCGTGGTCGCTTGCCGCGTCGAGATCCACGCCGTCGACGCCGACGCCGTAGCGACCGACAACGGCGAGATCGACCGTCTCGAACACCTGCCGGGTGATCGGCGCGTACTGGACGAGCAGCGCGTCGGCGCTCGTCTCGCGGGCGGCGTCGATCACCTCCTCGGGAGTTTCCGTCCTTGCACTCTCGAGCTCCGCCCCCGCCTCCTCGACGAGCCGGCGTTCGATCCCGAGATCGGGAAAATCGAAGTCGGTGACGAGGATCGTATGAGTCATTCGAACTCGGGATCGCGCTTCTCGACGAACGCCGCCATCCCCTCGCGCTGATCCGCAGTCCCGAACAGACCGCTCCAGAGGCGTTTTTCATACGAGAGTCCCGCCGACTGTGGACCCTCGTGGACCTGATTGAGCGACTCCTTTGCGGCCGCAAGCGCGAATCGAGGTTTTTCGGTGAGAGTGGTGGCCATCTCCCCTACGACTGAATCGAGGTCCTCCTGAGAAACGACCTCGCCGACGAGGCCGATCTCCGCCGCGGATTCGGCGTCGAGGCGCTCGCCCAAAAAGACCATCCGGCGGGCGGCGGCGTCGCCCACGAGTCTGGAAAGACGCTGTGTGCCACCCCAGCCGGGGACGATCCCCAGATCGATCTCGGTCTGGCCCAACACGGCGTTCTCGCTTGCGACGCGGAGATCGCAGGCGAGCGCGAGTTCACAGCCCCCGCCGAAGGCATATCCATTTACGGCGGCGATCGCGGGTGCGTCGTGGGTCGCGATCCGGTCACAGATTTCATGACCCAGTTCAGCGTACGCCATCGCCTCCGCGACCGAGAGGTCCTTCATGTAGCTGATGTCGGCCCCGGCGACGAAGGCGTCCTCGCCCGCGCCCGTCAAGACGATAACACGGGCGTCCTCACACTCGTCGAGAACGCTATCGAGCGCTTCGAGGGTTTCGACGTTGAGCGCGTTCAGACTCTCGGGCCGGTCGATCGTGATGGTTGCGACGCCCTCTTCCCGCGAGAGTGCGACTGTCTCTGGCATGGGGTGGACGACGGTGGCGGGTGTCCTAAACGTTCGGCTGGCGGTGAATATACTGTCAGTCATGGGATCCTAAACTGCGGTGGCACGATTCGACGGACACGAGCACGATTCTCGCCCGTCTTGGCTACAGTCGATTCACGGAGGTATGACCGACAGTATAGCCACGCGATTGATAACGTTTGACGGAGTAATTCAGGTATGGACCACCCCCTCGGATTCGATACGGACGCCTTGCGAGAGCGACTCGCAGAGGAGCCGATCGAGGTCGCAATCGTCTTTGGCTCGCGGATCGATGGGGCGGCAACCGAAGAAAGCGACGTGGATATCGCCGTCGAGTTCAGCGACCAGTTATCCGAGAGCGAGAAGTTCGATCACAAGATCCGGTTGATGGGCGTGCTGCCGACAGTCCTCGATGTCGGCGAAGTGGATGTGAGCGATTTCGATCGATTACCGCCGGATATCGGACTGACCGCCGTCAATGACGGGGTTCTCGTCGTTGGAACCGAGGAGCGGGTCGAGCAGATTCGAGATCGATTCGAGGCCGCATATCCCGATTTTCGAGAAAACATAGAGCGGGGAAAAAAGGAGTTGCTCGAACGGATCGAGGCGGGAACCTATGGTAAATGAGGATCTCCTGTATCGGAAGTTAGAGACGCTCGAAGAGTATCTGCGTCGGTTACGGAACAAGCAGCACCTCTCTTGGGACGAGTACATGGCGGATATCGACCGGCAGAACGCCATCAAAGAGCAGTTCAAGGTCGCCATTACGTGTTGATACTGTCGGTCGTAAGCCCTTAAACGGATTCGCTGACGCAGCTTAGCGAATCCGTTCAAACAGTTACGACCGATAGTATAACGACATCGCAGCACACATCCGCAAAGAACGGGAGCTGCCGTACTCCGGTCGGGCAGCGGACGACTACACCCAACTCAAAAGTGCAGGAATTATCTCCGAAGAACTCTGTGAGAACATGATCGAGATGACCGGATTCAGAAACGCTCTCGCGCACGACTACGACGAGGTCCGGGAGCCGGAGGTTTTCGACAACCTACAGGATCTCTCCCGTTTCGAGGCGTTCGCCGCCGAAACGGCCCAGCTGTTGCGTGAAGAGTGATCCGCCCCCGATCGGGATGGAGAACTGAAGAACGAATGAGTAACGTATCACCTCCCCGTACTCTCGGCAATGACCCTCTCGGAGGAGGCAACGGAGC
>JADFQH010000362.1 GCA_022561895.1 Methanobacteriota archaeon
ACGTCCGTCGTCCCCAGAATCGCCGTCGTCTCGTGGGGCACGATGATGTCGGCGTCGCCCTTCTTCCGGCAACGATTGACGACGGTGTCGACCTGTCGGACGTTCATGATCACCATCACGCCCTTCGAGGGCCGGACCTCGACATCGACGCCGGCCATTTCTCCGACTCGCCCGGCCCACGCGCCCGTGGCATTGATCACGTGATCCGCGCGAATCTCTTCGACTGTACCGGGCTTCGTATGAACGCGCTTTCCGGGTCCCGATTCGTGTTCGACTTCGACTCCCACTACTTCGCTTCCTCGCGGGCTACGCCCGCTCGATCCTTCCGAGGCGTCCTCAGAAGTGCGTTGCACTTCTGATGGGCTGCGAGAATCGCCCTGCGATTCTCGCACGCGTTGCGCCTCGCCCTCGACCAGCACGTCGGTGACCTTCGCGTGCGTCTCGATGCGCGCGCCGTGGCGCTGTGCGTCGGCGGCGTTTGCGACACAGAGTCTGAAGGGATCGACCGCGCCGTCGGGCACCGCGATCGCGCGTTTCACCTCGCGGGTGAGGTACGGTTCCCGTTTACGTGCCTCTTCGGCCGAAAGCACTTCGGCGGGAATCCCACACTCCCGACACCCCTTCAATTTCTTCTCGAAGTACTCGTCGGGGTCATCTTCGAGTTGGACGAACAGCCCGCCGGTCATCTCGACGCAGTGGCCCGCGATCTCCCGGAGCACGCGGTTTTCCTCGATACATTCGCGCGCGCTCGCTTGATCGGAGACCGCATATCGCCCGCCGCTGTGGAGCAGGCCGTGCATCCGGCCCGTCGTTCCGTGGGTAAGGTTGCCCTGCTCGACGAGCGTCACTGAAAGCCCGCGCATCGCCAGATCGCGGGCGATCCCACAGCCCGTCGACCCGCCGCCGATGACGAGCGCGTCGACCCTATCTGTCATCATTGCTCCCTTTGTGGCTACCTACTTTACTTTACCTCTCAACCGATATCAGGAGTAAACTATTTCTTTCGTAACTGATTGCTATAGACAATGATCGCTGCTCATCCCCTGGGTTTGGCCGGAGAGTGTCTCCAGCAGCAGTCGGCGGCGACCCCATGAACATCGAAGAACGCATCGCCAGACGCCGCCGACCGGATGATGCTCCACGACTAGTTCAGGACTACGACGCGCTCAGCCCAACCGTCCACCTCCGCGACCCCGACGGCCGCGGCTCAGTCTTAGAGCAGCTTCTCGACCATCTCGAACCGGCGCTCAACGACGATCTCCCGCCGAACTGCTACGTCTGGGGTCCGAAAGGGGCAGGAAAATCAGCGCTTCTTACCGCGTTGTTTTCCGAACTGAGTCGGACCAGTCGAGAGCTGAGCTCGGGGATTCATACGAGCACCCGTGTCGCGGATCGGGTGATGACCGGCTTTGCGTACGTCGATGCGCGCGAAACACGAAGCGAATTCGGTCTGTTGCATGCGATCCTCGATGCGCTGCTCGAGGGGCACGTTCCGAAACAGGGGATCGGTCGGGAGCGCCTCGGCGAGCTGTTGTACGATCGGTTTTTCGAGACCGGTCGCCGGGCGGTCGTGGTGGTCGATCATCTCGGGGAACCGGAGACGTACCCGATCACCGTCATCGAATCGTTTCTCGAATCCACGGGGTCGGTTTCGTGGATCGCGGTGGGGCACACACCGCCCGCAGAACACGATGCTGGGATAGAGACGACGGTGGAACTTCCCGCCTACCAGCGATACGTCCTCGTCGATATTCTGACGAGCCGAGTCTCCCAAGGACTCTCCCGTCACGCGATTTCTCACGAACAGCTCCGTCGGATCGCTGGCTGGGCCGAAGGGGACGCCCACGACGCACTGGCCGTGCTGTTCGGCGCAGCAGTGCTCGCGAGCGAGGCCGGCGGACGGACGATCGAACCCGAGACGGTCACGACCGCGATGGAGGCGGTTCCACGGCCGAACGCCGCAATCAGTCGGGTGCTCGCGCTGCCGGCGAACAGACAGCGCGTCCTCCGAAAACTGCTCGATCTCGACACGACGGAGAAACCGATCGGCAGAACCGCGGAGACACTCTCAAAAGACGAGTCGCTCGGTCTCTCGACGGCCACGATCACGCGGTATCTCTACGAACTCGCGGAGGTCGGCGTCTTAGAACGGGTGAAAGCGAAACGAACGGCCGATCTCGGGCGGCCACCGAGCCGGGTCGAACCCCGATTTCCCACGCTCGTCTTTCGACGGACGTTCGATGCACACAGTGTCGAGGACCGGGAGTCTCGTCGACGCTCGTAGCGTTCGATTCGCCGAACGACTGTCGTGAATCCGCTGTAGAGAGGATCTCGTCCGACCGGCAACGAGCGCTATCTGCGCTCGGAGAAACATTTATCATGAACGTCAGTATTGGTTACGCACAGTACGGTACTACTCGATAAAGAACAGAGTATACCGTTCGACCGGGCGCTCCGGGAACGACAGACAAACCATGTCAACCGAACATTTCGTCGGCGCAATCGATCAGGGACCACGCATGAACTAGGAGTTGAACAGGGGACTCGCGGGGCCCTTGCGTATGCACGCCGGTGAACGTTGAGAGGATTGAATTGGCTCGGTCTGCGGGTCTGGGGCGTGCGTGAACCTTCAATACCGGCGACGGGACAGGGAACAGCCAGGAGAACCGACGCATGG
>JADFQH010000363.1 GCA_022561895.1 Methanobacteriota archaeon
GTCTCGATCCGGGCCTGTTCTGTGGAGGGACCGAACGGGAAGACATCTGTTTCCGACAGGGCGTCGGCGACGCCCGCCTGCAAGGGTGCTTCGGGACCGACCACCGCGAGGGTCGCGCCAACCTCCTCGCCGTAGGTGGTCACGGCGTTCGTGTTCATTGTGTCGAGGGTTTCGAAATCCGCTGCGATCTGTGCGATCCCCGGATTCCGGTTTCCCGCACAGGCGTAGAGTTCGCAGTCGCTTTCTTCGAGCGCCCGCGCAATGGCGTGTTCGCGCCCGCCCCCGCCGACCAGCAGCACGGTCTCTGACATGGCTGAGTGACGCGCGGGCCGGAGGGTAAAGGTTGTCCTTCTCCGAGCGGCTACTCTCCTCAGGCAAGCGGGAGGATCGTCGAGACGGCGAGTGTAACAAGCAGGCCGACGACACCGATCAGGATCGTCGCCACCGTCCACGTCTTGAGCGTCTCTGCCTGTGTAAGTCCGCCGATCTCCTTGACGATCCAGAAGCCGCTGTCGTTGTACCACGAGCAGAAGGTCGCGCCCGCGCCGATCACCATGACGAGGTAGGCCGCGTTGACCGTCAGCTGACCGGTAAAGGGCGCGACGATACCGGCCGTGGTGACGATCGCGACCGTCGCCGATCCCTGGACGACGCGCACCCCGGCGGCGATCACCCACGCCGTCACGAGCAGCCCGAACCCGACGTTCTCCAATCCGGCTGCGATGTACTCGCCCGCGCCCGCCGCCGCGAGCATCGCACCGAACGCACCACCCGCAGCGGTGATCGCGGCGATATTCCCGCCGCTTTGGAGCGCATCGGTCAGTTCATTGGAGAACGTCTCCCCGGCGAAGTCGCTCATCCGGTAGAACGTAAACGCCGCCACTAGCGCGGCGATCGTCAGCGAGAAGTTCGGATCGCCGAAAAAGCCCGTGATGCCTGCCGCCGCACTCTCCGCACCGAGGGCCGTCTCGACGCCCGTGTTCGCGGCCACGAGCAAGACCGCAAGCAAGATCGGGAGCAGTGATTCGAACAGCCCCGGTAGGGCGCTGGTCGACGTATCGACCTTCGCTTCGAGTTCATCGACTGTGGTCCCCATCGCATCCCGAAGCGGGATGTCGAGTCGGCTGTTGATGAAGTATCCGTATCCCAGCCCGGCGACAACCGCGGTCGGAAGTCCGATGAGAACCCCAATGACGATCGTCGATCCGAGGTTGGCACCGACTGCGCCTGCGGCCAGAAGCGGTCCCGGCGTCGGCGGGACGAACGCATGAGTGACCGCACCGGCCGCACCCACCGCGACGATAAAGAGCGTGTAGTTGCCGCCCGTTCGGGTGCGGGCCGCCCGCGCGAGCGGCGCGAGTAGGTAAAAGACGTTGTCGAAAAAGACCGGAATCGCGATCACGAAGCTGCTCCCGAACAGCGAGATCTCGGTTCGATCCTCGCCGACGACCGCGCTAAACCCGCGGACGATGCGATCTGCTGCCCCGCTTTCGATCATCGACTTGCCGATGACCGCCGCCATCAGGATCGGAATCCCGATTCCAGCCATGTTCTCGCCGAACGCCGTGGCGAACTCGGCAGGGACCTCGGCGAACGCGATCTGTGGCGCGCTGATGCCGACGACGAGTCCCGCAACGACGAGCGCGATAAACGGCGGCAAGTCCAGAAGGACCAAAAGAAGGACGATAACGACGATTCCGGCTATGAGCGAGAGCAGCGGTCCCTGTCCACCTAACTGAAGAATGGTAATGCTGAACATCCACTATGGCCATGATGACAACGTATTTAACAATTAGCAACTGTCTTGAATCCGAGTACTCATAGGGATTCTCGTGAGAAACCATCGAATCCGG
The DNA here is from genome assembly GCA_022561895.1 of Methanobacteriota archaeon. Taxonomy (GTDB): domain Archaea; phylum Halobacteriota; class Halobacteria; order Halobacteriales; family Halalkalicoccaceae; genus Halalkalicoccus. The sequence continues at coordinate 1,854 of JADFQH010000363.1, forward strand.
ACAACGGAACCGGCCACCATCGCCCAGACGGACCGGCTACAAAGCAATGATCGGCAACGAGAATCCCTATCGGTACTGGTCGCTACACTTAATCAGCTGGCTACCCATTCGGTATCCTATGACGAACGTACTGATCGTCGGCGGCGGCCCGGCGGGACTGAGCGCGGCGCTCTTTGCCGCGAAAAACGGGCTGCGTACGACAGTGTTCGACGAGGATGGAACGTGGATGCACAAGGCCCATCTGTTCAACTATCTCGGGGTCGGCTCCGAGGACGGCAGCGCGTTCATGGCGACCGCCCGAAAGCAGGTCGACGACTTCGGAGCGGACCGAAAGCAGAACGAGGAGGTCACGGGCGTCGAGACCTCGGGGGATGGCTTTGCCGTTACTACCGAATCCGAGGAGTACGAGGCGAACTACCTCGTTCTCGCGACGGGCGCGAACCGTGATCTCGCGGAAGATCTCGGGTGTGCCTTTACCGACGAGGATGTCGTTGAGGTGGACGTAACGATGGAAACCAGCGTCGAGAACGCGTATGCGACGGGCGCGATGGTCCGCGCCGAGGAGTGGCAGGCGGTCATCTCGGCGGGCGACGGCGCGGCCGCCGCGCTCAACGTTCTGACGAAGGAGAAGGGCGAGCATTTCCACGACTTCGATACGCCCGCCGACGCCGAAGAAGCGTTCGGCGCGATGGTCCCGGAGGACGAGTAGAGTCAGGCGCCCGGAATGCCCACCGCGGAGGCCGAAACGAATCCAACGACTGCAAGCGCGTAGAGCGACGCAGCCGCGACGGCCCACGCGACCAGTCCGATCAGGGC
>JADFQH010000049.1 GCA_022561895.1 Methanobacteriota archaeon
ACCGGGATGATTCACCAGCTCCAAGAGCCGTGGTCGACCCTGCAGCTCTGGGAGAACGCGCTTTTGGGACTCGATCCCGAGGCCTACCAGACGACGATCGATGGCGATCCCGAGGCGGTCGAGAGCGAGGTCCGCGAGGCGCTCGAACTCACCGCGGCGTACGCCGACTTCTTCAACGACGACGCGAGTTCGGTCGCGTGGGACGAGGCGAACAACCGGATTATTAGTGGAGATGCCGGGTTCATCCACCAGGGCGACTGGGCGGCCGGTCAGTACGAAGCGAGCGAGGAGTTCGCGTTCGGCGAGAACTGGGATTACATCCCGTTTCCCGGCACCGACGGGCTCTACCAGACGGTGATGGACTCCTTTGTGATGCCGACGGACAACCCCTCGCCCGAAGCGACCGAGGCGTTTCTCTCCTATGCGGGGACGACCGACGCACAGGCCCGCTTCAACGTCGAGAAGGGATCGATCCCACCGCGAACCGACGTGGACATGGGCGAGTTCACCGAGTTCCTCCAACAGCAGATGGAGGACTTCGAGAACAGCGAGGACCAGCCCCCACAGATCGCTCACGGACTCGCGCTCCCGCCGGACCAACAGAGCGAGATGGAGGGTGCGTTCGCGAACTTCAACGAGAGCTTCGATCCCGATGGGGCCTACGACGAGATCGTCGCCGTCTTCCAGTAATCGATTGTATGCGCGATACGCTACGTCGGCTTCGGGACGGGAGGTCACGAGGTTCGGGCGAAAGGCCGATGCGGACCGACGGCGGGGCCGAAACTGAATCTCGTACTTGGTTCGGACTCGGCTCGCGATCGGTGGACGACGAGCTGCTGGAATCATTACCATTTTGGCTGCCCGCCGCGCTGCTCGTGGGGTTGTTCGTCTACGGCGCGATCGGCTGGAACTTCCTGATTTCACTCACTGACTGGTCCGGGCTGGGCCAGCCCGACTACTCGAACCTCTCCTTTGAGATGTATCGGACAATGATCGGCGACGCGAACTTCCTCGCGGCCACCCGAAACACGTTCGTCCTGCTGATCGTCTTTACCGGCCTCGCGCTGGTGGTGGGGCTGGTAATGGCAATCCTCGTCGATCAGGGGATCCGCTTCGAGAACACGTTCCGGACGATCTACCTGCTCCCGATGAGCCTTTCGTTCGTGGTGACGGCGATCTTCTGGTCGTGGATGTACAACACTTCTTCAGGAGGGATCAACGTCACGCTGCAAGCGTTGGGACTCGACTTTCTGGCGATGAACTGGCTCGGCGATCCGCGATTTCGCCTCGCGGCGATCATCTTCGCGCTGATGTGGCAGTTCTCGGGCTACTGCCTGATCGTCTATTTAGCAGGATTGCGCTCGATCCCGAACGAACACTACGAGGCCGCGAAGGTCGACGGCGCGAGCACGGTTCGGATGTACTGGCGGGTAATCTTACCCCAACTGCGGGCCTCGACGATGAGCGCCGCGGTCGTGCTCATGGTGTTCGCGCTCAAGGCCTTTGATTTCATCTTCGTGGTGTTTGGAACGAATCCCGGACGCTCCGCGGATATCCTCGCGGTGATGATGTACCGCCAGGCGTTCGACGCGACCAACTGGGCGTACGGCTCGGCCATCGCCATCGTCCTCTTTCTGATGGCGCTCGGCGTGATCGCACCCTACATCTACATGCAGTACACCCGAGGTGAGCTATGAGCGGCGAAGAAGGAAGTGAAAAACGCTCGCGCGGACAGCGGTTCCGCGACGGCCTTACCCCCAAACGGGTTGGTCTTTATGCAGTGCTGTTCGGGATGATCGGGTTCTATCTCGCCCCCTTGGAGAGTGGGCTGATGACCTCGATCAAATCCACGGAGGCGTTTGCGAGCACGACACCGTTTGCCCCGCCCGGTCCCGAGGGAGCGACGATCGAACCGTGGCTGCTCGCGTGGGAGTCGCTCCAGGAATCGCTCTTTAATCTGCGGGGATCGCTCGCGAACAGCCTGTTTTTCGCGCTGCCCGCAACGTTGCTTTCGGCAACGCTCGGAAGCCTCGCGGCCTACGGGCTGACGAAGGTGAGCTGGCGCGGCCAGATCCTCGTTTTCGCCCTGTTGATCGCGGGCGTGTTCATCCCATATCAAGCAGTTCTCGTCCCGCTGCGCCAGTTCTGGTCGTTCATCGATATCGCATCGATGCTGACAGGCGTGCCCGTGCTCGAACCGCGTGCGGACCTGATCGAACTCTCGATCACGCATACAGCGTATGGGATCCCGATCTGTACGGTGCTGTTTCGGGCGTACTACCAGACGCTCGACAACGATATGCTGGAGGCCGCACGCATCGACGGGGCCTCGATCACGCGGATCTACCGACGGATCGTGCTCCCACTATCAGTGCCGATGTTCGCGGTGACGCTGATCTACCAGTTCACCCAGATCTGGAACGACCTGCTGTTTGCGCTGGTGATCGTCCAGTCCTCGGAGTTCTTCGTCGTCACACAGGAGCTAAACGCGTTGCAGGGGGCACTGGTACAGGAGTACAACATCCAGATGGCCGGCGCGTTTATCGCGGCGCTTCCGACGCTCGTAGTGTATATCGTGTTCGGAAAGCAGTTCGCGGAGGGCGTCGCAGGAGGCGGCACATGAATAGACGAACCACACACAGTACACGAAGCACACAGGAGCAAACATGGCAGAACTAATCCTCGACAGAATCACGAAGTACTTCGACGACGACGGCGAGCGGATCGTCGCGGTCGACGACGCGTCGATCGACATCGCAGACGGCGAGTTTCTCGTCCTCGTGGGTCCTTCCGGCTGTGGCAAGTCGACGACCCTCCGAATGATCGCCGGTCTCGAAACGATCTCGGAGGGCGAGATCCGACTCGATGATCGAGTAATCAACGACCAGAAACCCCAGCAGCGCGACATCGCGATGGTGTTCCAGTCCTACGCGCTCTATCCGCATATGACGGTGCGCGAGAACATGCGCTTCGGGCTGGAGGAATCGACCGATCTCGCGGACGAGGAGATGAACAGTCGGGTCGAGGAGTCGGCGACGATGATGGGGATCGACGACCTGCTCGGACGCTACCCCCGCGAGCTTTCGGGCGGCCAGCAACAGCGGGTCGCACTCGGCCGGGCGATCGTGCGCGATCCCGCCGTCTTCCTGATGGACGAACCCCTCTCGAACCTCGATGCGAAGCTTCGCTCCTCGATGCGCACCGAACTCCAGCGCATCCAGGACGAACTGGGCGTGACGACGGTTTATGTTACCCACGACCAGACCGAGGCGATGACGATGGGTGATCGGATCGCCATTCTCGATGACGGAAGGCTTCAGCAGGTCGCCACTCCCTTAGAGTGCTATCATCGCCCGAAAAACCAGTTCGTCGCGAGCTTCATCGGCGAGCCATCGATGAACTTCTTCGACATGCGCCTCGAAGGCGGGCGACTTCTCAACGAGGATTTCGATTACTCGCTTTCTTCGAGGATCGCCGAAACTCTGGATACTGAGGAGCTCGTGCTCGGGATTCGCCCCGAGGATATCGAACTGGTCGACGGAGCCGAAGGCGATCACGACTACGCCGCCGAGGTGCTCGTGGTCGAACCGATGGGCAACGAAAACAGCGTGCATCTACGGATCGGCGAAACGCGCTTTATCGCGACCGTCGGCGGGATGCGCCAGATACGCGAGGGCGAAACCGCGGCGGTTCGCCTGCCCGAAGAGGCGATCCATCTCTTCGATCGAGCCAGCGGCGAGGCACTTCACAACCGGCGGCTGGAAGCGCAGTTGGTCGAACCGCCGGTCTGAAAGTCGTACTCCGTCGGAGAATCAGTCCGAGCCATAGGGATTATCGTCGCCAGCCGGATGGTTTCGTGGACTCGCACGGTCCACGTCGGTTGGTGAGTGAACGGGAAGTCGATGAGTCTCTACAATAATTCCTATGGTTGACCTGCTTTTGTCCGGAGTGAATTCCAGTTTGTAATTCACTCCTCTAAGGCGTCTGCAATTGATTGGATTTCGCTGCACCGCTTTTCGCGTTCGTCTTCCTCGCTGGGCATGACACCGTACAGCTCACCTGTTCGCCAAAGCAAGCTCCAGTGGATCGCATACTCGATCGCTTCGAGGATCTCCTCGGGTTCGTTCGCATCGATATCGGGATGATCGTGAATCGCTCTGACTAGTTCATTGCGACCCACCTCGTAAATACCGTATTTCTGCTTCTGTTCGCCATGCGCGCGTGCAATCTGTGCTACCAACTCTCTGTCCGCTTCGCTGTAATCCGTATCCATCATTCGGACCTACTCAGACCAAGCATATATCATCATCCTATCATTACACCGCGCTGATCCGGTGATTAACCCACACCAACGGATTAGCTTCAATTGCAGAAGGGTTCATCTGAAAGCCTCGGCGATCATCGTTTCCAGCTGACCTCCGTAATGCTTCAACCCCACAAGGGTTCGTCTGAAATTATGGTTCGTGGGTGGGTATTGTCTATCGCTTCAACCCCACAAGGGTTCGTCTGAAATGCGTCGATCATCGGGAGGATGTGGTCCCCCCAGCGGCTTCAACCCCACAAGGGTTCGTCTGAAATACACCAGCATCTATCTGCCAGATGATCTAGTGGAGGCTTCAACCCCACAAGGGTTCGTCTGAAATTCGATGTCGGGACCGAGCGCGCGATGCACGGCGAGCTTCAACCCCACAAGGGTTCGTCTGAAATGCGCGAGTGTTTGGCGATTCGCATGCTCCGAGCAGCTTCAACCCCACAAGGGTTCGTCTGAAATTCATATTCGGCCCACATACCGCATTCTTTGCATTCAAGCTTCAACCCCACAAGGGTTCGTCTGAAATGATGATCTTGATACCGTCACGTCGAATAACGGGGAGGCTTCAACCCCACAAGGGTTCGTCTGAAATCCAGACAGACCGGGGATGCTCTCGCGGACAAATTCGGGCTTCAACCCCACAAGGGTTCGTCTGAAATCGAGTGTGAACACGCCGACCGCACCGATCATGATGAGGCTTCAACCCCACAAGGGTTCGTCTGAAATGCGCTCACACTCACAACACTCGGTGCGGAACCGGCTTCAACCCCACAAGGGTTCGTCTGAAATACGCTAGTGCTCATCTCAGATTCGGCCTTTGCGTCGCTTCAACCCCACAAGGGTTCGTCTGAAATGGATTACGACGAACTCGAAGACACGCACTATCACGACGCTTCAACCCCACAAGGGTTCGTCTGAAATGGTGCCCGGTATGCGGGCCACAGCGCTCCTATCGTGTGTCCACGACTTAGTAGTTCCGTCGACCGTCAATAATCGATGAACCCCCAGGGGTCGACGATCTACTGCTTTTCGTACTCCTCGGGCGTGTAGGTCTTCAGTTCGAGGGCGTGGATGTCCGTGGTCATGTGCTCACCGAGGGCATCGTAAACGAGTTGATGCTGTTGAACTAGCGGTTTGCCTTCGAAGGCTGGCGAGACGACGACCGCCGCGAGGTGGTCCTCATTGTGGACGCCTCTTGGCTGGGTGACGGTCGCCTGTGCGTCCTCGATCTCCGATTCGATGAGTTGGGTGACTTCCTCGGTGTCCATATCCCCGACTGTGTGCCGAAGGGCCAAAACGGTTCAGATCACGTCCACTGATCCAGTCCGGTCTGTGTGGTCGATTCCTCGATGCGCTCGAACCCCTTCGCGATCTCCGCGTTAGGAATCTCCCACTCCTCCGTGACGAACGCGCGTGCGGCTTCTACGTTGGGCGAAAGAGCGACATCCAATTCGTAGTCATCCGTTACATCGGGTTCGAGAAACAGCTCGCGGACCGCCTCCGCACTACCGATCGCGGCCTCGCGGGCGTCGAGCACCGAGAAGAGATCGCCGTGTTCCCGAATCTCCTTGAGGGCGGTTTTCGGCCCGATGCCGCTGACGCCTTCGTTGAAGTCCGTCCCACAGAGGATTCCAACGTCCACGAGCTGCTCGTAGGTCAGGTCGTGGGTTTCGAGGGTCGCTTCGAGATCCATGCATTCCGGGTCTCCCTTGCTCGTGAGCTGACGCAGCGTGCGCGGCGAGCCAAAGAGCAGCGCGTCGTAATCCTCGGTTCCGGCGTAATCGACGTCGCCCGTTTTCGCCATGTGGGCGGCTTGAGCCTCGCCCTCTGCGGGTGCTTCGAGATAGGGAACATCGAGCAGCGAGAGGAGTTCGCGGGTGGTCCGCTGGATCGCGTCGGTCAGGCGCTGGGTGCGCGCTTCGAGGCGGGCGGCCTCGATCCCGTCGCCCCGGTCGCGGGCGGCCTGTGCTTTCGCCTCGGCGCGTTCCTTCGCGGCGCGCCGTTCGCTGATCTCGCCTTCCTTCAGATCGGTGACGACCCCGTCGAAGACGAACACCGGCGTGATATCGTTCTCGAAGAACTTCGGAAGCCCTTGAATGAGTCCGACTAGATTGGCGACTTCGGTGCCCTCAGCGGTAGTATACACATCGCTTGCGGTCCACTTTACTGTGGTCGTCAGATACCGATAGAGCCAGTTGTGCGCGTCGATCGCGACGACCGATCCTGCGATCTCTTCGAAGGGGATCTCGGAGATCGTGGCGATATCTCGGAGCGCTGCGTTTCCCATTAGCGATGGTACGAAGGCGTTCGATTTCAAGCTACGGATCGTCCCGTCGAAGCGAATCGTCCCGTATCGAGACGCACGAACACGGGATTCACCACTGAAAGTCGTACATAATTGTTATGTGGGGTACGCTGTGTCTTTGTACCATGTCACCGGAACGAAACGGGCTCCGACGACGAACGGTACTGACAGCGCTCGGCGTGGCGGGAGCAGGATCTCTCGTTGGATCCGCTTCGGCAAGCGACGCTACGGAAGACGATTCAGACGGAGACAGATCCGTGGGAGACGGTGAAACGGATTCCGCAGAATCGAACGACGTCTCCTCGTCGTTCGTCTCCCGTGGAACCGACCGCATCGAGAAGCTCTTCGAGTCCCACTTAGAGCAAGGATTGCATCCCGGCGCACAGCTCGCGGTCTATCACGAGGGCGAACTGGTCGTCGATCTCGCGGGCGGGACGACCGGAGCCGACGGCGAGGGGGTCACCACGGATTCGCGCTTCCTGTTGTTCTCGTGTACGAAACCGTACGCCGCAGCGTGCGTTCATCAGCTGGCTGATCGAGGTACACTCGATTTCGACGATCGGCTCGTCGAACACTGGCCGACGTTCGCCGAAGAAGGAACCCAAAAGGCCGAGGTGACGATCAGACAGATGCTCTCGCATCAGGCGGGCATGCCGGCCGTGGCGGTAGACGAGGAGTACGATAGTTGGAACGACCCCGACGCGCTCGCGGCGGGCATCGAGGAGGCGGATCTCGACTTCTCACCGGGCGAGACGGCCGAATATCACACGCTGAGTTTCGGATGGCTCGTCGGCGAACTCGTCCGACAGGTCACCGGCCAGCAGATCGACGAGTACGCTCGCGAGGAGATCTTTGATCCGCTCGAAATGTGCCGGACGAGTATTGGAATCCCCAAGGAAGAGCCGAACGACGTGGCGACCCTCGTCGGGTTCGAACCATACGATGGTAGCGATTCGGACCCGAGCATCGGCTCGACTACCGAGGAGGTCGCAGCGCTATTCAATGAGGAATCAGTGCTTCGGGCGGTTGTCCCCGGCGCGAACGGTATCGGACCCGCTCGCGAACTCGCACGATTCTACGCCTGCTATCTGAACGGTGGCGAGTTCGATGGCACTCGTCTGTTCGACTCGGAAACGACCGAGGAAGCCGCCGCAGTACAAGTAGAGGTCCCGCCGGGTTCCGGCGAACCAGTTAGCTCGGGCCAGCGCTACGGCCTCGGATTCCAGCTGGGCGGAGCGCTGCCGGATCGCTACGGGATCGGCGTTCCCTCGACGACCTACGGCCATGCGGGTCTCGGCAGCAGTATCTCGTGGGCCGATCCCGAGTCGGGGATCGCCTTCGCCTACGTGACGAACGGCATTCGCGACGACTACGAGCACAACGCCCGGATCGCCGCGATGGGCGAAACCGTCAGAAACGAGCTGGCTTGATCTTGTAGAGCTACCGTTATCCGAAACCCTTACTCGCTATCCGAGAGAGGATGAGACATGAGCGAGCAGCAGTCCGTCTCCCCCGAGGAGGTGCGCCACGTCGCAAGTCTTGCGCGTGTCGATCTCGACGAGGGAGAAGTCGAAGCGTTCACCGAGCAGTTCGTCGAGATCTTGGAGGCGTTCGAGACCTTGGATGAGGTTCCCGAAATCGAGGACAGCGAAGGACTCGAAAACGTGATGCGCGAGGACGAAGTGCGCGAGGGGCTGAGTCAGGAAGAAGCGCTCGAAAACGCCCCCGAAAGCGCCGAGGGCTACTTCAAGGGGCCGAGCGTCTCATGAGTATCGACGCACTTGCTCCCACCGGTCGTCTCGTGTGTCGGCCTCACACTCACCACTGGAGGTGGCTCGCGTGAGCGAGAGTTCGATCTTCATCACCGAAGAGCGGATCGTAGGTGAGGACGAGGGGCAACTCGCCGGAAAAACGGTCGCCGTCAAGGACAATATCAGTACGAAAAACGTGCGCACGACCTGTGGCTCGGCCATGCTCGAAAGGTATGTCCCGCCCTACGATGCAACAGCAATCAAGCGACTGAAGGAGGCGGGTGCGACCATCGTCGGCAAGACGAACATGGACGAGTTCGGGATGGGAAGTACCACAGAAACCTCGGCGTTCGGTCCCGCGCCGAACCCAGCCGCCGAGGGCCACGTTCCGGGCGGCTCCTCGGGCGGGTCGGCGGCAGCGGTCGCGGCGGGCGAGGCGGATCTCGCGCTCGGCTCCGATACGGGTGGCTCGATCCGCAATCCGGCGGCTTTCTGCGGCGTCGTCGGGATCAAACCCACCTACGGGCTTGTCTCGCGCTACGGCTTGGTCGCCTACGCCAACTCGTTGGAACAGATCGGGCCGTTCGCCTCGTCGGTCGAGGACGCCGCCGCACTGCTCGACGTGATTGCGGGACCCGACGAGCGCGACGGGACGAGTCGAAAGGAGGGTGCAGATAGCGACTACGCGAGCGCCGCAGACGGCGATATCGATGGACTCTCGATCGGCGTTCCGACCGAACTCGTCGAGGGTGCCGACGACGGGGTCAGGGAGACGTTCTGGGATGCGATTTCGAAACTCGAATCACAGGGAGCGAGCTATCACGAGGTGAGCCTGCCCTCCATCGAGTACGGCGTTGCGGCCTACTACGTCCTTGCGATGAGTGAAGCGTCCTCGAACCTCGCGCGATTCGACGGCGTGCGCTACGGTCCCGCCACGGAGTCGGATGGCAACTGGAACGAGGCGTTCGCCGAGGTGCGCGAACAGGGCTTTGGCCCGGAGGTCAAACGCCGCATTCTTTTGGGGACCTACGCGCTTTCTGCGGGCTATCACGAGAAATATTATGGGAAGGCCCAAGACGCCCGTGCGTGGGTCAAACGGGATTTCGATGACGCCCTATCCGAGGCGGACGTGCTGGCCAGCCCGACGATGCCGGTGCCCCCCTTCGAACTGGGCGAGAGTCTCGATGATCCCCTGAAGATGTATCTCTCGGATGCGAATACTGTGCCTGTGAACCTCGCGAACCTACCGGCGATCTCGGTTCCGGCGGGCAAAACTGAGAAGCTTCCAGTCGGGCTCCAGCTGATCGGCCCGGTCTTCGGCGAAGAGACGATCATTCGGGCCGCGAGTGCCGTAGAGGAGTAGTGGCTACTCTTTCGGAGAGATCTTGCCCGCAAACGTTTGAAACTCGATCACATCCTCAGGAATGTAGAACGTATCGGTCGCGAACTCGTAGACGCTTTCGGGGGTTTCCCCATGCCAAACGATATAGCCAAAGTCGCCTTCCGTGAGCTGTTCGTCCATCGTGATCGACGAATCCCCACTAGAAAACTCGGCAAAGAGGTTCTCGAACAGCCCTTCGATCTCTTCGATCCCTCCGAAGGTTCCCATGTTCGTGACGACGACCGAGTCATCATCGTAGTCCTCCATAACTCCCTCGAGGTCCTGTTCGCCGAACATCTCTAAGTGGTGGTCGAGAACGGATTCCGTGTTGCTCATTGTTATCTCCAATCTCCAGTGTGCGTGGTATCACGTCACGGAGATGGGACGTAGTTCAACACATCGGATAATAAAGATTCCCTACCCTTCGTACGCGAGGTTCATGATCCACTGGGAGAAGGCGTCGCTCCGGGCGTCGATCTCTTCTTCGCCGATGAAGGGCGAAAGCATGTCGCCGGCCATCAGCAGCGCGAAATCCAGATCGCGGGCGGCGGGCGTGAGCAGATAGGTGTTGTGGCCGTTGTAGACGGTGTCGTGGCGTTCGATCAGTTCGTTGCGAGCGAGTTTATCGACGATTCGACTGCCCTTTCGCGAGGAGACATCGAGTTCCTTCCAGAAGTCGCTCTGGTGGATCCCCCCGGTCTGGCGGACGAGTTCGAGTCCCGCGCGTTCGTCTTCCGACAGCTCGGCTTCGAGTTCGGCGGCGCTCATATCCCTACAACGCGGCCCGACGCCTTTAACATTGACCGTCCGGCGCGAGACGACTCGATCCTCAGGGCCAGTGTTCGGAGAGGCGCTCTCTGACGGCCGCCCGGTCGATCGTCCCCGAGACGGTTCGGGGCAGCGAGTCGGCAAATCCGATGGTTTTCGGGTGTTTGTAATCCGCGAGTCGGTTCGCGAGGAACTCACGGAGATCGTGTTCGGAGACGCCATCGGCAACTACCGACGCGGCGACTCGCTCGCCCCATTCGGGATCGGGGAGCGAAACGACCGCCGCCGCCTCGACGGCAGGGTGCCTGTCGAGGACGTTACTCACTTCCTCGGGATGAACGTTCTCGCCACCAGTGATGATTACGTCATCAAGGCGGCCGAGCACTCGGATCGAGCCGTCACGCTCGATAACCCCGAGATCACCGGTGTGATAGCCATGAGGGCCGAAGGCGTCGTCGGTCGCATCGGAGTCCCCGTAGTAGCCAGCCATCACTGTCGGACCAGACACGACGATTTCACCGGGTTCACCGGGCGGGAGTGCCTCGTCGCCCGCGACCGCGCGCACGCGGGTGAACGTGAGCGGTCTACCGACCCGTTTCGGATGCTGAAACGCTTCCTCGGGAGTCGCTGTCGAGATCTGCGAGGCCGTCTCCGTCATCCCGTAGGTCGGGTGGATCGGAATCTCCCGAGACTCACACCGCTCGATCAGCCTCTCAGGAGTCCGCGCGCCCCCGGTCAGGACGAACCGGAGCGAGTCGGGCAGGTCGCCCGCATCGAGCATCCGGTCGAGCATGGTGGGGACGAGCGAACTGCCAGTCACACTGTAGGTACGGAGATGATCCATCGCGCGCGTGGCGTCGAACTCGCTCGAAAGGACGACTGTCGTCCCGTACAGCGCGGATCGGACGATCGGCGCAAGCCCGCCCATGTGATAGCCCGGAAGGGGGTTATACCAGCGATCGTTGGGCAGCACGCCGAGGCGGAACGCCGAGGCGACTGCACTCGAAACGAGGTTTCGCCCGGTGAGGACGGCGGCTTTCGGCTCGCCGGTCGTCCCCGAGGTAAAGACCATCGTTCGAGGCGAATCGAGAGCCGGTACTTCGGTGACGAACTCCGCGAGCGGTTCGGAACGGAGCTCCGAGATCGGTCGGAATGGGATCTCCGAAGCGATTCCCGTCGCCTGTTTCGCGTACGCCTCCTCGGAGATGAGCGCCGCGAGGTCGATCCGATCCATCCGTGCGCGCAGTTCGGTTTCTGCGAGTCGAGTGTTGAGCGGGACGAGTACTGCACCAACGCGCCACGTTGCGTGGACGAGACGGGCGAAATCAGGCGAGAGATCGAGTAAGGTTCCCAACTGCGCTCCGGGACGAACACCCATGGACCATAGCCGACTCGCCGTTTTTTCGACCCTGCGGTCGAACTCCCGATACGTCCACTCTTCGTCCGTTTCGGCGTCGATCAGCGCAACCCCTTCGGGTGTGGCGTGGCGCTGGTAGGCGAGGAGGTCACGCACGTTTCACACCCCATGAGGGCTCGACTCCAAGACCCGGTCCTTGTGGGACCGAGATCGCGCCGTTGTCCACAGCCGAGGGATCGGGCGCGAGATCCTCGGCGAGCAGGTCGGCCGTTGCAACCCCACAGGCTCTCCCCACATCGAGCGCCGCTGCGGCGTGAACCGCCGCGGTGCGGGCGATCACGGTGTCGATCGTCGTCGTCACGACCACGTCTTCGAGTCGGCGGCCGAGCTCAATCGTCCTATCGACGCCGCCGAGCGCCATCGGCTTTAGAACGAACACGTCCGCGGCGTCCGAAATCGCCTCGATCTCCCCTATTGCCTTGCCCGCAAGCGATTCGTCGAGTGCAATGGGCACGCCGTGGTACTCGCGAAGCTCGCGATGGCCGGCGATGTCCTCGGCCGGGAGGGGCTGTTCGACGTACTCGGTTCCGAACGCCGCGAGCGAATCGAGCGCGCGCTCGGCCTGCTCGCGGCTCCACCCGCCGTTTGCGTCGAGACGGATCGCGGGGTCGGGACCGACCGCCTCGCGGATCGCCCGCACCCGCTCGACGTCCTCTTCGACCGACCGCGCGCCGACCTTGCATTTGACGGTCTCGAAGCCCACCTCGATCGCCTTACGCGCGGCCGCGGCGCTCTCTTCGGACGAGCCGTCGCCGATCGCCGGACTGGCCCTGGTGCTGGCCCCCTGGGTGATCAAGCTCTACCGCACCTCCCAGACCGAGCGGGCCCGTGCCGCCGCAGAGGCAGAACGTGCCGATATCGCCGCCCATCTGCATGACTCCGTGCTGCAGACCCTGGCGATGATCCAGAAGCAGAAGAACGATCCCGCCGCCGTGGAACGCCTAGCCCGCAGCCAGGAGCGGCAGCTGCGCTCCTGGCTCTACCGGCAGAACGCCGCGGCCAGTGGGACCCTGAAAGACCAAATCATGGCGGTGGCCGCCGAACTGGAGGAGATGCACTCAGTGCCGGTGGAGGTCGTCGCCG
>JADFQH010000050.1 GCA_022561895.1 Methanobacteriota archaeon
CGCGCCTTCGATATCAACATCGTCTGCTCCGCCGCCCACGGCGGCTCGACTTTCGTGCTGGAGGACGCCCTCGGCGCAGCCGCTATCGTCGACGCCGCCGCGGCCGCCGACCAATCGCTGGAACTATCGGACGCCGCCGCGATCGTCGGGCCGTACTTCCACACTGCCAACGATCCCAAGGGGACTCACCAGTTCTTTGAAGCGATCGCCGAAGAGACCGTTCTTCCACTGTATCTCTACAACATCCCCATGTACGTCGGAAACGAGATCGGTGCCGAGACGGTGGGCGCGCTCGCCGAATACGATTCGGTACAGGGGATGAAGGATACGAGCGGCGATCTCTCCTACTTCCTGTCGGTCGATCACTTTACTCCTACTGAGTTCGTCCTGTTCCAGGGCTTCGACACCCTGCTCGTGCCCGCACTCCGGATGGGATCCAATGGAGGCGTTCACGCCTTGGCGAACGTGATCCCCGAAGTCTTTTCCGAACTGCTCGACTGCGCTGACACCGAACGCGGGGGGACTCTCCAGCGCGAGGCGGTCGCGCCGCTGTTTGAACTGTGCGTGGAGTACGGCTTCGCCCCGGCGACGAAAGCCGCGCTGGTCCACCGCGACGTGATTCCCTCTGATGAACTCAAGCCGCCGCTCGTCTCGCTCGATGGGAGCCAGAAAGAGGAGATCGGCGAGGCGGTCGATCGAGCACTGTCGATTTAGACCAGCGGAAAGATCGTCGACATCACGAGGACGACGAGCAGTCCCGACACGGACATGATGGTCGCCGACGCCGAGTAGGTTTGGAAGGTTTCTGCCTGCGTGATCCCCGCGACCTCGCTGATGATCCAAAAACCACTATCGTTGTACCACGGCGCGATCATCCCGCCACAGCCGACGGCCATCAGCATGTAGACCGGGTTCACAGTCAACGTGCCGAGAAGCGGGGCCATGATCGCCGCGCCCGTCAGAATGGCGACGGTCGCCGATCCCTGTGCGACCCGGATGACGGCGGCGATGAGCCAGCCCGCGATCAAGAGGGAAATTCCGAGCGCCGCGAGCCCCTCGGCGATATACTCGCCGACGCCTGCCTCCGCGAGCATCGCGCCGAACGTCCCGCCCGCGGCGGTGATGGCGATGATGTTGCCGCCGCTTTTGAGCGCCTCGGTGAGCTCCTCGTTGAACAGCTCTCTGTCCTGCACCTCCAGTCGATAAAAGGTGTAGGCCGCGACGAGCGCGGCGGCAGTCAGCGCGAAGTTCGCGTCGCCGACGAACGTCGTGAACTGGACGATCGCCCCCTCCTCCGGAATCAGCTCCTGATCCGCGAGCGCGTCCGCGATGGTTGCAGAGGCGATGAGAACGACAGGGAGGGCAATGGGGAGCGAGGATTCGATGAGGCCGGGAAGCTGCTCTACGGGGGTTTCGGCTTTCTCCTCCAAGCTTTCGGGCGTCGATCCCATTGCGTCCCTGAGCGGGAAGTCGACGCGGTTGTGCAGGAAGGTGCCGTAGACGATCCCTCCAAGGAGCGAGGCCGGCAGCGCGACCATCGAGCCGATGAGGATTGCGAGCCCGAGATCAACCCCTAAACTCCCGGCCGCGGCGAGCGGGCCCGGCGTCGGCGGGACGAGCATGTGGGTCGCGAGCGCGCCCGAAGCAAGCACCGAGATATACAGCGAGTACTTTACTCCCGTCCTCGCTTTCATCGAGCGTCCCAGCGGCGCGAGCAGGTAGAAGACGTTGTCGAAAAAGACGGGGATAGAAAGGACGTAGCTCGAACCCAGAAGAGCGTATTCGGAGTTTCCCTCGCCGGTGATCGAGAGAAACGCCCGGACGACGCGCTCTGCGGCCCCGCTGTCCATCAGACATTTGCCGATGATCGCGGCCATCAGGATCGGAATGCCGATATCGATCATCGTCTCGCCGAAGGCTTCGGCAAGCGCTTCAGGCACGGTCTCGAAGGCGAGTTCGGGCGTCGCAATTCCGATCGCCATCGCCGCGAGAATCAAGCCGACAAAGGCGGGGAGTTTCAACCAGACGAGCAACAGGACGACCGCGATCACGCCGATCGCGAACGGAACGAGTGGATTCGAGAGAACCATGTAACGTGTGTTTGGCATGAAAGTCCGTCGTATAGTAGCTACTGGAATCGGTACACGGTCGATCGAGCACTGGATGAACATCCACAGTCCCACGAAACCGGCGTGTCTCGGGGAGTTTATCACGCCAGCAACGCGTGATTCTCCTATGAGCGAGACCGAGGGAAGCGACGCACCGAGACCCGGCAGGGACGAAATCTGGGTTGAGAAATACCGACCCAACAGGTTAGGGGAGGTGATCGGCCAAGAGGAGATCACATCCCGTCTCGAACGGTATGTCGAGCGCGACGACCTGCCCAACCTCTTATTTTCAGGCACGGCCGGAATCGGCAAAACGACCTGTGCAACGGCCATCGCCCGCGAGGTCTACGGCGAGGACTGGCGGGAGAACTTCTTGGAACTGAACGCCTCGGACGACCGGGGAATTGATGTGGTTCGCGGGCGGATAAAGGAGTTCGCACGCGCGAGCTTCGGCGGGCACAGTTACAGA
The DNA here is from genome assembly GCA_022561895.1 of Methanobacteriota archaeon. GTDB lineage: Archaea > Halobacteriota > Halobacteria > Halobacteriales > Halalkalicoccaceae > Halalkalicoccus. The sequence goes on from JADFQH010000050.1 coordinate 2,578, forward strand.
ATCATCTTTTTGGATGAGGCCGACTCCCTCACGAACGATGCTCAGTCAGCACTCAGAAGAACAATGGAGCGGTTTTCCTCGAATACGCGGTTCATCCTCTCGTGTAACTACTCCTCGAAGATCATCGACCCGATCCAGTCCCGATGTGCCGTTTTTCGCTTCTCGCCGATCTCCGATTCGGCTGTGGGCGAGCGAATCAGGGAAATCGCTCATACGGAGCAGATCGAGATCACTGACACTGGTGTCGAAGCGCTCGTGTATGCCGCCGACGGCGACATGCGTCGGGCGGTGAACTCGCTTCAAGCGGCCGCCGTAATGGGCGAAACCGTCGACGAGGACGCCGTCTACACCATCACCGCCACCGCCCGCCCCGAGGAGATCGAGGCGATGGTCACGAGTGCGCTGGAAGGGGACTTCACGGGGGCGCGCGCCACCCTCGATGACCTGCTCTCGAACAAGGGTCTTTCCGGGGGCGATATCATCGACCAGCTGCACCGCTCGGTGTGGAACCTCGGACTCAGCGATAGGGAGGCAGTACGCACCTTAGATCGGATCGGGGAAACCGATTATCGCATCGCGGAGGGTGCAAACGAAAAAATTCAGCTAGAGGCGTTTCTGGCGTCGTTGGCGCTTGCAGACGACGAGTAGGTCGTGGTCAGTCCGACGGGCTGGTCCTTGCGTCCATCTCCGCGTCCGTTCGGTAGATCCGATCGGAGTAGAGCAACGCGATACAGCCGCCGGCGAGGATCGTTCCGATGGCGAGCATGAGAAAACCCTGTCTCATGCCGAGGACTTCGAGTAGATACCCAATTACGGTCGGAAAGGCGGCCCCGACCAGCGACGTAGCAGTGAAAAGATAGCCGAAAATACGGCCCTCGTACTCGGGCGGCGAGAGGTCGCTGATCAGTGCGTCTCGGGCCGGGTTCACACCGTAAAGTCCGGTTCCGAGAATGACGACGACGGCTGCCAGTGCAAGTGGAGAGAGATCGACCACCGCGAGTACGACCAACCCCACCGTTGCGACCACCATACAGCCGATGAGGATCAGCCGCGAGTCGTACCGATCGAGGAGTCCACCGAGATACAGCTGGATCACCCCGCCCGCGATCAACACCAGCGCGAAGTAGACGTTGGCGACCGACTCCGCACCGATGGGGACGCCCATCAGTTCGAACGAGTAGGCGTAGACCGCGACCAGGAACGCGGGCAGAAACGCGTTGATGCCGTGGCTCGTCAGCCCACTAGAAACGAAAAACAGATAGATCGTCGTGATCGGATAGAAGAAGCTGCGCCGATCCTCATCCGATAGTCCCCCGGACTCGTCGGATTCGTCAGATTCGCTGGATTCGTCGTTTCGTTGGGTCCGCTGTCCGGACGGCAGGGTCTCGAACTCCTCGCTCCGGAGCGCCGTGTACAGGGCGATTCCATAGACAACTCCGCCGACGCCGAACAGCAGAATGATCCGTTCCCACGGGAGGACCAGGAGAAAGAGGGCGACGAGGGCGGGCGTTGCCGCGTCGCCGAACTTCGAGGAGGCTCCGAAGACGCCGAGGACCGTTCCTTTGCTCTCGGTTTCGACGTTGTCGGTGATCATCGGGTAGCCGGTCGGATGGACCACGGCCAAGCCGATCCCGACGATCACCATCGAGAGGGACATGACGAGAAACCCGCCCTCGAACGAGTGGTTGAGTAACGTCACAGCGGGGACCGACGCCCCGAGTGTCGGGGCGAACGCAAACAGGACGTAGGCCGCACCGGCAAGCGCGAGTCCCGTCGGGAGGAGATAGCGCCGGTCGATCCGATCCGAGAGCACCCCGAAGGGAGCCTGGACGATCCCCATACCGAGCGAGTAGAGCGTGATCAGTAAGCCCAGTTGCCACAGGGGGTACTCCAGTGCAACCGCGAGCACCGGAATGAGCGGGGGGAGAATGCGATAGAAGACGTGTTGCGTAAAGTGCGAGGAGCTAATGAGAAGGGCAAAGCGAAGCTCCCGCCACGACAGCCCGTACATGACCCTTCCATACACGTTCCGGTGCTTCGAGTTCGGTATCCCGGCAAAGCATGCGCGAGGATCTGCCGTCTCGGAGGAAGTCAGGCAGGCCGATCACGGTCGGTTCGAGGCGTGTCGCCGTCGATCGGCTGCCGATCCGACACGAGGTGCGCAACTGTTTTCATCCCCGAACGGCCACATTGGGGTACTATGAGCACTCTTGAGTCCGAATACCGCCTCGATTACTTCGAGGAGAACGACTTCAGTCGGCGGGAATGTCCCTCGTGTGGCGCACAGTTCTGGACGCGCGATCCCGACCAAGAACTGTGTGGGGAGCCACCCTGCGTCGATTACTCGTTTATCGACAATCCGGGGTTCAATGGGGAGTACACCTTGGAGGAGATGCGCGAGAACTTTCTTTCCTTCTTCGAGGATCAGGACCACGAACGAATCGAACCCTATCCCGTGGCCGCGAACCGCTGGCGCGATGATGTCTTACTCACCCAAGCCTCGATCTATGACTTTCAACCCCTCGTCACGTCAGGCAAAACGCCGCCGCCGGCCAACCCGCTCACCATTTCCCAACCCTGTATCCGGATGCAGGATATCGACAACGTGGGAAAGACGGGCCGGCACACGATGGCCTTCGAGATGATGGCCCATCACGCCTTCAACACCCGCGAGGACGTCGGCGAAAACGAGTACGCCTACCATGGGGAAGTCTACTGGAAGGACCAGACCGTCGAGTACTGCGACGAGTTTTTCACCTCGATGGGGGCCGATCCCAACGAAATCACCTACATCGAGGACCCGTGGGTCGGCGGCGGCAACGCTGGACCCGCAATCGAAGTGATCTATCGGGGTGTCGAACTCGCCACGCTCGTTTTCATGTCGATGGAGCAGGACCCCGAGGGCGAGTACGAACTCAAGGACGGTAACCGGTACTCGAAGATGGACACCTACATCGTCGACACCGGGTATGGCTTGGAGCGCTGGGCGTGGGTGTCCCAAGGGACTCCTACTGTGTACGAAGCGATCTACCCCGAGATGATAGAGTTCTTAACGACCAACGCCGGGATCGAGCACAGTTCCGACGAAGCGGATCTGCTGCATGCGGCCTCGAAGCTCGCGGGCCACATGGATATCGACGAGGCAGAGGACATGGAGAGCGCCCGCGGCGAGATCGCAGAAGGTGTCGGCGTTCCCGTCGAGCGACTCGAAGAACTGATGGAGCCGATGGAGGCGGTGTATGCCATCGCGGACCACTGTCGAACCCTCGCATATATGCTCGGGGACGGGATCGTCCCCTCGAACGTGGCGACAGGCTACCTCGCGCGGATGGTCCTTCGCCGGACGAAACGGCTCTGTGACACCGTTGGTGTTGATGCCCCGCTCGACGAACTCGTCGATATGCAGGCCGAACGATTGGGCTATGAGAACCGCGACACCATCCGGGACATCATCCGAACGGAGGTCGAAAAGTACAGGGAGACCTTGGAACGCGGCGGTCGCCGGGTCGAGGCGCTCGCGGAGGAGTACGCCGAGCGCGGCGAACCGATCCCGACTGAGGAACTGATCGAACTGTATGACTCGCACGGAATCCAGCCCGACATGGTCGAGGAGATCGCAACGGAGGCCGGGGCCGTAGTCAAAATACCCGACGACTTCTACTCGCAGGTCGCGGGTCGCCACGATGCGGGCGAGGCGATGGCCGATACGGAAGAGCGCGACGAGCGGGTCGCGGGGCTGCCCGAGACCGAAAAGCTCTACTACGACGACCAGAACCGCATGGAGTTCGAGGCGGTCATCCTCGACGTGATCGAGCGCGCGGAGGGGTACGACATCGTCCTCGATCAGACGATGTTCTACCCCGAAGGTGGGGGCCAGCCCGCGGATCACGGGACGCTCACGACCGACGACGGCAGCTTCGATATCTCCGACGTTCAGGAACGAGAGGGCGCAATCCTCCACCGAGTCGAAAGCGAACCCGAAAAGGGTGCGTTCGTCCGCGGGCGGATCGACGCCGAGCGTCGCACTCGCCTCATGGCCCATCACACCGCGACCCACATCGTCGGCCATGCCGCCCGAGCAGTGCTCGGTGAGCATATCCGACAGGCCGGTGCACAGAAGGGAACCGAGCGTGCGCGACTCGACGTTCGACATTACGAGCGGATCAGCAGGAAACAGGTAAAAAAGATCGAGCAGATCGCAAACCGCATCGTGCGGGATAACGTCTCGGTGAGCGAGGAGTGGCCCCACAGAAACGATGCGGAGGCAGAACACGGCTTCGGGCTCTATCAGGGCGGGATCCCGCCGGGAGAACGCATCCGGCTGATCCACGTCGCAGCGGACGTGCAGGCCTGTGGCGGGACGCACGTCTCGCGCACCGGCGAGATCGGCACGATCAAGATCCGCTCGGCCGAGCGCATTCAGGACGGCGTCGAGCGCCTCACCTTTTCTGCGGGCGCGGCCGCGATTTCCGCCACCCAAGAAACCGAGGACGCGCTCTACGAGGCCGCCAGCGTTCTCGATGTTTCCCCACAGGAGGTGCCCGCAACCGCGGAGCGGTTTTTCGAGGAGTGGAAGGCTCGCGGCAAGGAGATCGAGGCGCTGACCGAGGAGCTTGCGACGCTTCGGGCCGGCGAGGGCGAGGAGGTCGATGTCGAGGGAACGACGGCGGTGATCCAGCGCCTCGACGCCGACAGCGACGAACTCCGGGCGACGGCGAACGCCCTGGTGAGCGAGGGAAAGGTCGCAGTAATCGGGAGCGGCGCGTCGGGCGCGCAGTTCGTTGTCGCCGTCCCCGACGGAGTGAGAATAAACGCCGGCGAGGTCGTCGGTACGCTCGCTTCGCGGGTCGGCGGCGGTGGGGGCGGGCCGCCGGATTTCGCACAGGGTGGCGGACCCGATGCGGAAAAACTCGACGAAGCGCTCGACTCCGCGCCCGACGTGCTCAAGCAGGTGCTCGATGCCTGATAATCGCCCGTCATAAACTGACCAAAACAGGTCTGAGGAGGACTCTGGGGGTGGCTCCGACCGATTCGAATTTGATAGAAAGATTATTCAGACTGGACTGAGCAGTAGCGTGTGGGAATACCAACCGTGACTCGTAGAAACCAGCCCGTTGTCGGCGACAGCACCGTAGAGCCGGAATCGGGCAAGCTGTGTCACGAGTTTCGATACGATCCCGCAGGTTCCGAACCACTGAGCACAACGCTCGTTCGGGCCATCGCGGAGGCTCGCGAGATCACCCCCGAGGAGATGGACCGCCCGCTTCAGCGAAGCGTCGACACCGATGCGCTCGATAACCTCTTTCACGACCGCTACGATCGCTCGCCGAGCGGCGTTTCCTTGCTCTCGTTTCGGACCTACGGGCTCGAAGTCGTCATTCGAGAGGGCCAACAGGTCACGATCTACGAAGTTGAAGACTGACTACTTTACGTCCTCCGCCCGATCCGCCATCGACATCTTTTCTGTTCCGAGCGCCGTCTCGCGGAGATCGTCCTCGATCTCCTCCAAGGTTCGCCCGTTCGTTTCGGGCACGAAGTACTGCGAGAAGACGATCGCCCCCGCGGTCAACAGGGCGAACAGCCAGAACGTGAAGGCGGGGCCGATCAGGTCGAAGAGCTGTGGAAACAGCTGGGCGACCGCGAGGTTCGCGAGCCAGTTCACAACTGTGGCGACGCCCATCGCCGTTCCGCGGACGTTGAGCGGGTAGATCTCGGCGATGAGCAGCCAGAAAACGGGCCCGAGTCCGATGGCGAAGAAGGCGACGTAAAGCATGAGACTGCCCGTCGCGAGGTAGCCGAGCGCGCCGCCCAGTCCGGGGAGGTAGAAGACGCCGCCGAGTACCAGCAGCATCCCGAACATACCAACGAGTCCGCCGATCAACAGCGGACGGCGTCCCACGCGATCCAGCAGTAGGATGGCGACTACGGTCATGACGACGTTGATGACGCCGATTCCAACGGTTGCGAGGATCGAGGCGACGTCACCGAAGCCGGTCGATTCGAGGATGGTCGGCGCGTAGTAGATAACAGTGTTGATGCCGGTGATCTGCTGGAATATCGCCAGTCCGATCCCGACAACCAAGGCAGGACGGATCCACGGTTTGAACACCTCGCCGAGATCGTTCTCCTCGACTTCGGCCATTCGTTTCATCTCGCCGATCTCCTCGTCGAGACCCGCCTCCTCGCGGATCCGCGAGAGGGTCGAGCGCGCCTCGCTCTCCCGACCCTGCTCGACGAGCCAGCGGGGACTCTCGGGCATGAAGATCATACCTACTAAGAGGATCGTGGCGGGGATCATCCCCGCACCGAGCATTAGTCGCCACGCTCCCTGACTCGCAAGCGCGTAGTTCACGACGTAGGAGACGAGGATCCCGCTTGTAATCGCGAGCTGGTTGAACGAGACGAGCGAGCCGCGGATGTCGGGCGGGGCGATTTCGGAGATGTAGAGGGGGCCGACGATCGAGGCGAAGCCGATCGCCACGCCGTTGAGCATTCGAGTGGCGATCAGCCACTCGACGGTCGGCGCGACCGCCATCCCGAACGAACCGACGAAGAAGATGCTCGCGCCGAGGATAATGAGTCGGCGACGGCCGATGCGATCGGCGAGCCGGCCGCCGACCGCCGCCCCCGCGGCCGCTCCGATCAGCGTACCGCTGACGACTAGTCCTTCGAGAAATGCCGAATCTTCGAGCGCGGGAAACGTCTCGCCGATATACAGGAGCGCCCCCGAGATAACCCCCGTATCGAACCCGAACAACAGCCCGTTTAACGCGGCCAGCGCAGCAGTGATGACGACGAACCGACTGTGATCACCACCGAGCTCCGCCCCATCTCGTACACTCATTATCGATCGTTTTCGAGAGTTCGGCCCACACCGTTACAAACATCTCGATTTATCTACAATGATTGTAAATTTGGATCATCGTTCGTGCTGAGCGCGACCGCGGGGCTTACCACCGACCGGCGGATAACAGAAGTAATGACGACCGTCCGGCGCGATAGCGTTTCGCTCTACTACGAGAGTAAGGGTGAGGGCGAGACGGTTGCGTTCCTCGGTGATATCGGCCTCGGCGCGTGGCAGTGGGGCTGGCAGCACGCCGCGCTCGCCGGCCCCTACGAAGCCCTCGTCCCCGACATGCGGGGGACGGGCCGGTCTGACGCTTCTTCTAATTCCTACTCGGTCGAGAATCTGAGTTCCGACCTGGAAGCGATCTTCGCCGAGCACGGTTCCCGGCGGGTCCATCTCGTGGGCGCGGGACTGGGCGGGATGGTCGCGCTCGCGTACGCCCGCGAGTACGGGCGCGCGAGAAGTCTCACCCTGATCGGGACGAGCCCCGGCGGGCCGCGTGCCCGGCTTCCCGCCGCCCCGCGCGAGCGGCTGTTCGCGCCGCCGGACGATCGCGACGCACTCCGCGAGTCGCTCTCGGGACTCTTCTCCGAGGAGTTCATCGATAAGCAGCCCGAGGTGTGCGAGGGGATCGCCAAGTGGCGGGCAGCGGGCGACGCCGGTCGGAAGGGGTGGGAGGCACAGAACGCCGCCTTCGAAGGATTCGACGCAAGCGACTGGCTGTATGAGATCACGACTCCGGCGCTCGTTCTCCACGGCAAAGACGACGAGGTCGTTCCAGTCGAGAACGGCCGAACGCTTGCCGAAGGTCTGCCGAAAGTTGATCTCGAAGTCTATGAGGACGCCGGTCACGGTGTCTGGATCGAGCGTTCCAGACCTGTCAACGACCGGATTTTGGAGTTTCTCGATGAATGCTGAATAGGGTGATAGTGACTGGGCCGTAGATGTACATGTAATTGCTAGGTTACTAATGGAAATTATCATCACAATAACAATATGTGCCCCTCGTTCTGTTTGTTGCGCTCGTCGGATGGGCGCTATGCTATGTGAATAGGTCTATTTGTAGGCAGGAACACGTCTACCTATGGCTGAAGCGACCGAGCATGACGAAAACGAACACATCTCTCCTGAGGCTGCCTTCTCGCTTCTCGGCAACGAGACACGGATCGGTATCATTCGGGCACTCTGGCAGGCTGACGCCCATCAGGTATCGTTCTCGAAGCTTCGGGACCACGCCGACGTGGCCGACAGCGGCCAGTTCAACTACCACCTCGGCAGGCTCGTCGGAACGTTCGTCAAGCGCAAAGAAGGAATGTACGAACTCACCTACGCCGGACGGAGAATTATTGGCGCGATCCTCGATGGAACGTATACGAAACGTACTGAGATCGACCCGTTCGGCATCGGCGCGTCGTGTTTCGCCTGCGGGTCCTCGCTCGAAGCGAGCTACGAAGGCGACCGGTTCGTCGTTCGGTGTCAAGACTGCGAGGAAACGTTCCTGCGGTTCGCGTTTCCGCCGGGCGTACTCGAAGGCCGAGACCACGACGAACTCGCTGAAACGGCTGGCTACTGGATGCGGGCACAGCTCTCGTTTACGGTAAACGGTATCTGCCCGAACTGTGCGGGGGTCATCTCACATTCGATAACCACGGAGCCCGAACATCACGATCACGAGGTCGGACTCGAATACGACTGTGAACGGTGCAAGCATCACGCCACTTCCACGGTAGCGTTGCACCTCAGCTACCACCCCGCAGTCATCGCGTTTCATGACGACCACGGCATCGATCTCGGTGAAGAACTCTGGGACAGCTACCTCTGGAGCGATGACGAACACACGACGGTTCTATCAGCGGACCCGTGGAGAATCAGTCTCACAATCATGCTTGCGGACGAGGCACTCGAACTGGTCGTCGACGAGGACCTGAACGTCGTTGAGCGACACCGAACGTGATTCTCTGACGTGATCTACGGAGAACAGAAACTGACTTCGGCTAGCCGGTTTACAGAACTGAAATTCTGCTAATAATTATCTCGAACTGTCCTGTTCTCGTTGGCATGGGCTGGTTACGTCGAAACCTCAATAGTACGGGTTTCGGTGGTCTCGTGAGAAACACGACGTTCTTGCGATTGTTCTCCGGGCGGGTCGTTACGGATATCGGTGACACCCTCTATCTCGTCGGGGCGATGTGGCTCATATGGGAACTCACAGGTTCATCGTTCTATACGGGCCTTGCCGCGGCACTCTTACGTTTGCCGGGCGTTTTTAGTGTTTTTATCGGCCCGTTCGTAGACCGATGGCAGTTGCGCCGGATACTCCTGAGTACACAGATCATCAACGCTGTCGGTGTGCTGGTCGTGCCTCTCGCCGCTGCAACGGGTCACCTCTCTGTATGGCTGATTCTGCTACTCATACCGACACTACAGTTCGTCAACAGCTTTGTCTATCCCGCACAGCACGCCGCGCTTCCCCGAATTGTCGAAGAAAACCGACTCACTCGGGCGAATTCGCTGTTTGCGACATCCATCCGAACGGTCGATATGGTGGCCGACGCCGTCGCTGGAGTACTCATCGCAGTCGTCGGCGCGGTTGCACTTTTCGTCGTCAACTCGGTCACGTTTGCTCTTGCGGCTGTCCTGTTCGTCGGCGTTACCGTTCCGAAGGCGGTGAACCGCAAGGGAAATGGCAATACCGAAATCGGGGAACGAAACAGTAACGACGCGGCTACTGAGGGCTATATCGCTGAACTTTCTGAAGGTGTCGAGTACCTACGCGGCTCGGCCCTCACAGTACTGCTGTTCGGGATCATGGTGAGTAATTTCGCAGCTGTCGCACTGACCGCGGTTTTTCCGGCGTTCGCCGATTCGCTCGGCGGTCCCGCAGTGTATGGTCTGCTGTTGGCGGCAACGGCTGCGGGGAGCCTCGTCGGAGCAGCTGGTGCGTTTCTCGTCGAGGAGTATCCCATCGGCTGGGTGGCGATCGTCTCGCACTTCGTTTCCGGCTCAGTCCTACTTGCGGCGGTCGCCGTTCCCGGTGTCCGGGCGACCGCGGTGCTGTTGTTCGCCTCCACAGTTCCCACTAGCACGTTTGCGGTGTTGTTTTTCTCGATGGTTCAGTCCGCCGTTGACGAGCAGATTGGGAAAACGATCGATCAGCAGGGCCGACCAGATCCATGAAAGTTCCGACACCAACCGTCGATGCCATCTTCTTCGATTTCGACGGCGTGATCCTCGATTCAGTAGAGCTCAAGGAGATCGTCTTTCGCAACATCATCTGCCGGCACGCCCCCGAGCAGGTCGAGAGGATCATGCAGTATTACTGGAAGAACGGTGGTATCTCGCGGCTGGTAAAATTTCGTTGGATCTGGCAGAACATCCTCGGCCGCTCACTCGACGATGCGGGGCTCGAAACACTTGACCAGGAGTTCAGCCACAGCGTCTACGACTTGATGCTCGGATGTGATTTCGTCCCCGGGGCCGAGCAATTCCTGATCGTGCATCATACCAGGTG
>JADFQH010000364.1:0-900 GCA_022561895.1 Methanobacteriota archaeon
CGTGTGGATCCCGAACATCGCCCTCCGTCCCACCGCATCGGGCACGCCGATCTCGATCTCCCGATCGAAACGACCCGGTCTGCGAAGTGCGGAATCGACACGTTCTATGCTGTTCGTCGTCCCGACGACGACGACCTGCTCACGTTCATCGAGCCCGTCGAGCAGGGAGAGGAGTCGGGCGACCACGCGCCGTTCTACGTCGCCGCGATCCCGGCTCGCGGTGATCGCATCAAGCTCGTCGATGCAGATGACTGCGGGCGCGTTTTCGACGGCCTCCTCGAACACTTCCTTCAACCGCTGTTCGGTCTCGCCGTGCTGGTTCGAAAGGAGATCCGAGGCCGAAACCGTTCGGACGTACCTACTGGTCTCGTTCGAAATCGCCCGCCCGAGCAGCGTTTTACCGGTTCCGGGTGGGCCGTACAGGAGAACCCCGCGGGGCGGATCGATCCCGAGCGCATCGAACAGTTCGGGATGGGAAAGCGGGAGTTCGATCATCTCTCTCACCTGTTCGACCTCGCTCGCGAGTCCACCGATATCCCCGTAGGTGGCCCCAGTCTCTCGCTTTTTGGCCCCGCGGCCGATCGAGAGATCGCTCGCGGGCGTATCCGAGATCGTGATCCGGGTCCACTCTTCGACGAGGACCGAACTGGCTGGGTCGGTCGTGACGACTCTCATGGGGACGTACTCGTTCGATCCCGCCGCAGAGGAGCCCTTGAGTGTGGTAATGACGGTCTGACCGCTCGTGATGTGGAGACGGATCGGTTCGAATGGGCGACGGTCCAGCAGCGCACGAAGTTCGGTCGGTCGCATGGAGCACCTCTCCCAACAGCATACGACATGACGAATGGGCAAGCAACTGCCCTGGCCGGTGGGCGACGCGCGGGAGGGCGAGGCTCCTGC
>JADFQH010000364.1:910-2639 GCA_022561895.1 Methanobacteriota archaeon
GTCGAACGTCCGGGTGTTTTTCGAGCGGGAGATCCTCGGGCAGTGCAACCGTCACCCGATCGGCCGGTCGAACGATCACCTTCTCGACGGTGACTCGATCGTCGACCGAGCAACCGCCCGCGTGCTGAAGCTCCCCGTCGAGTTGGATTACTCCTTCGGGGGTGTCGTTGAAGCTCGGGCGGATCTTCGCGACCGCGTTCTTCCCGTTGGGGCCCTCGATCGCGATATAGTCTCCGCGCGAAAGCTCCATCTCGGCGAGGGTCGTACTCGCGATCATCGCCAGTCGCTCCCCGACCGCACGCTTTTCCATCGGCCTGACGAGCAGCGTCGTTTCTTCCATGGATCGATATGTGGGTTCGTACCACGATACAGCCCTGAATCATATGAACCCACGCATCAGTCCGCGACCAACACTCCCCGATCTGTCATATTTGAAATAATATAATTATTACGGTGGTCTCCCCCAACATCACTAGTTAGATCCAAAATCGATCAAACGATCCGCACTTCTAATTTTGTACAATAGAGTAATTTATATAAATTAGTCATTTTAACACTGAATCACATACACGAAGAATTATGACGGACCTATCCATAGAGATCATTGGCCCATGGCAAACGTAAACAGGCCGCAGGTATCGGTCGAAGACCGCGACGAGCTGGCGCGGAATCTCGGTATCAGTGCGTCGTCGGAAGCAGAGTTGACGATAGAAGAGCTACGTCGGGCGATCGATGCGAACGCCGATTCCGAGTTCGCCTCGATGGGCGAGGCGATTCGGGATGACCTTACGGGCAAGCTCGATGGCGACCTCATCGGTCGGGAGCTTGAGAATCTGGCGACACAGATCAACCGACTCTCGGAGGTGCGCGAAGCAGGCATCCCCGGCGGGGAGACCGAGCCGGACATGCTGTATCGGGAGCTGATCGAGCCGGGATGGGCGATCTACGACCATCTCGTCGAGACGGGCTTTTTCGACAGCGTCGAAGCCACGCTCCCGCGCTTTACGCCCGAGCATATAGAACAGACCGCCCACGGATTGATTCAGGCCGAGCCGCTCGCATCGGCACTGGCTGAGTGTGGGTTCGACGAACGAGAACAGACGGTGCTGGTGATGAACGTCGTAAACAACAACAACCGCCTCGCGCGGTGGACCCCGACGAAGGACATTCCTGACGGAGTTGAGTTCAACGTCGAGGACGTTCCGCCGCTCCAGCAACGGGCGATGGGCGGGTCGGTTCTTTGGGTAAACTCGCTGGACATTCATCTCTGGCATAAGAAGATCCTCATCACCGACGAGATCCTTGACGACGGATACTGGGACGTCAAAGCGATGCTCGGCGGGCTGTACGTCATGGCGACGGCTGCCCAAGCGATCGCCACAGGCGAGTCGCTTTCGGATGCCGAACTGACCGCGGCGCTTTCCGCGAGCACCGCGATCATGATCACCAACCAGGAGGAGATCGTCAAGGATATGTTCTGGATCACTGAAGAGATGCGAGCGCCAAGCACACTGCGATAACACATAACAATGGCAATCGAAGAAGACAGGGCCGTAAAGGCCGCACAAGACACAGTCGTACGGGAGACAGACAATGGGTATCGGGTGCTCGGAGCGCCGGAGAAATCCGTCACCCATCAGCACGATATCGACCGCATCCCTGAAGGGGACGTTACTCAGGAGATGTTGAGCGAGAGCGGCGAGAACCCCGAAGCGTGGCTGGTGTACGG
>JADFQH010000365.1 GCA_022561895.1 Methanobacteriota archaeon
CCGGACGTGTTCGGGGCGGCGGAATTAATTATCTTTTTTATGAACCACTTCCTTGATTTCCGGGTAAAACCGCTCATAGAATTCACGCAACCCGACCGTCATTTTCACACAGATCCCATACGAACCCGGTTCGAGGCCGGAAGTTTTTTTCACCACGTTGACCGCTTTGCTCGTTCCAAAATCGGGGCAGTCGCCGCGGTTCCCTTTACAGAGAAACACGACGGCGCTCTTGAATCCTGACAGGGGGTACGGCGAGGCGAAGCGGGCGGCCGAGGAGTTCGAGCTGATCGCCGATCTCGGTCCCGTTGACGCGCCAGTTGCGTTGCTTCATGACTACGAGAACTGGTGGGCACTCGATATCCAACCGCATGCACCTGACTTCGACTACTGGGAGCATCTTCGGGCCTACTACCGAGCGTTTCGGGCGCGGGGTGTACAGGTCGACGTCGTCCATCCCTCGACGCAGTTCGGGAAGTATGAGGCGGTCGTCGCTCCGGCGCTCCATCTCGTAAACACAGAAATCGTAACCCGGCTCGAATCCTACGTCCGCGAAGGCGGCGAATTGTTCTTTGGCGCGCGCTCGGGCGTCAAAGACCCGTATAACAAGCTGTGGAACCGGCCCGCACCGGGTCCACTTTCAAATCTCGTCGGCGCGACCGTCGACCAGCACGAGAGCCTGCGCGAGCCGATCGAAACGCGCGTCTCCCACAAGGGTATGGAGTACGAGTACAGAACGTGGGCTGAGTGGCTCACACCTGAAGCGGGCGAACCACTCGGAACCTACGAAAGCGGCGTCGCGGCGGGGCGGGCCGCGATCGTCCGAAATGCGGCCGGCGACGGGCACGCAACGTACTGTGGGGTCTGGCCCGAAAGCGATCTCGCGGACGCGCTCGTAAGCGAACTGCTCGACTCGGCAGAAATAGAGCGGACCGAGCGACTGCCCGAGGGCGTTCGGATCGCGGAACGAGACGGCCATACGTGGATCACGAACTTCACCGGCGAGCCAGTCTGCGTCGATGCGGGCGGCAAATGGATCGTCGGGAATGGCGAGGTTGAACCGTTTGGAGTTGGTGTCGTTCGGTCACGACTCCCGGCGGTTTCGATACGCTCTACACCAGAGACACGCACTCAGAGCCGATAGACGGCGGTTTCGTACGGCCGAAAGTCGAGTTCGCTCGAGCGATCCGTCTCCTCGTAGTTCCCGTACAGCACCGTCACGTCCCCGGTTTCGAGTTCGGGAAGCGTGAGTTCGGTCGGTTCATCGGACCAGTTGAGAACGATCAGAACGGTTTCGTCGCCGAACGTGCGCGTATACGCATAGATCTGCTTGTGTTCCGGAAGCAGGAGATCGTACTCACCATGTACGAGCGCGCGCTCTTCGTGGCGAAGGCCGATCAGCTCGCGGTACTGCTGCCAGACCGAGTCGGGATTCCTGCAAGCGGCCTCGACGTTGATCTCGGTGTAGTTCTCGTTCAGCTTGAGCCACGGTTCGCCGTCGGTGAAACCGGCGTTTCTCTCGCTACTCCACTGCATCGGCGTCCGGGCGTGATCCCGACTTCTGTAGTTTACGAGACCGCGAACCGCTTCGAACGAGTCAACAACGCCCTCTTCGAGAAGCTCCTCGACGTTTCCAACCGTCGCGGGATCGTCGATCTCCGTTAAACTCTCGAACTCCGCGTTCGTCATCCCGATCTCCTCGCCCTGGTAGATAAAGGGTGTTCCGGGCATCGTCATGCAGAACGTCGCGAGAAGTGATGCCGATTTTTCCCGATATTCACCGTCGTCGCCGAAGCGCGAGACGGCCCGCGGCAGGTCGTGATTGCCGAGGAACACCGGGTCCCAGCCCATATCAGAAAGCTGGTCCTGGCGGTCGGTGAGGATCGATTTGAACTCCTGGAGGTCCCAGTTCCCCCAGTCCTCGACGTTCCAGCCGCCGTTCGCTCCCTCGTCGACGCCCATGTGATCGAACAGAAAGATCATGTCCAAGCCGACGCCGTCCTCGCCGAGATACCGGGTGGCTTCTTCGCCGGTCGTTCCGCCCATCTCCCCGACGGTCACAACACCGTCCTCGGCGAGGGCCTCGTCGTACAGCTCCCGAAGGTACTCCTGTAGCTGCGGGCCGTGTGTGAAGTGTTTTGATCCCGTGGTGTGGCTCTCGGGATCGCCGTCGGGAAACCCCTCGGTCTTCGAGAGGTGGTTGATCGCATCGAGTCGAAACCCGTCGATCCCCCTCCCAATCCACCACGAAACCATCTCGGTGATCGCCCCTCGAACGTCCGGATTCCGCCAGTTCAGGTCGGGCTGGTTCGGATCGAAGATGTGGAGATACCACTGGCCGCGCTCATCGTCGTAGCTCCACGCTGGAGCCCCGAAAAAGGACTGCCAGTTGTTCGGTGGCTTTCCAGGAGGGCCGTCGCGCCAGTGGTAGAACTCCTCGTACTTGCCCTCCCGACGGCGAGAGCGCTTGAACCACTCGTGTTCCTCGGAGGTATGGTTGACCACGAGATCCATGATCAGACGCATTCCTCGGTCGTGAAGCTCGTCTACCAACGCCTCCCACGCACTCATCCCGCCAAACTCATCGGCGATCGACCGGTAGTCCGCAATGTCGTAGCCGTTGTCGGCGTTG
>JADFQH010000051.1 GCA_022561895.1 Methanobacteriota archaeon
CACAACGGGCGATGACGCTCCACCTCGCTGACCGCGTTCGCATCGACATCCCAGATGAGACCGACCCTGACTTCCAATTTCATGGTGAACATGGGATCATCACCGATATCGCGAACAAACCCTGTCCCTGTGGGTATGGTGTCCTGTATCGAGTCGTCCTTGAGACGCAGGATTTCGCGCTGGATCTCCATCCGTGGGACATCCGCCCGCCAGCAGAGCCTGCACCGGAATCTCTGGACTGCTCATAACGCAGTTGAGTCGGACACCGGAGCGAGTCCTGACTGCGGTCTAGAGCCGTTGTTCCTCCCAAACCCGGTCATAGGTCGAGAACCTGCTGGGTACAGGGCCCATCCAAGTCTGGTGTTGGTGACGACAAACGTAGCTGTGACCGAAGTAGTGTGATATTGGTCTGAACCCCGACGTCGCCGCCAGTAGCGACCGAACTCGATTACTTGCGAGGAATCCGATTCAGTACTCACCAACACAGAACTTGGTAGGGCCGGGTACAGTAGTACGCATTTCTGTTACACGGTAGATCGAGCTGCGGGGTGAGTGAGGCTGTTTCACCTGCCCGTTGGTGCTGTGACTGTACCCAAGACGTTTTCTCGCCGGACAGCTAGACCCCGGTATGCCATTCGCCGGGAGCTGGCACACACTGCTCGAAGAATGTGACGCGCTTGCTGAGGGAGCGACGCTCGTCACCCCACTGACCGAGAACCAGTTCCGAATCGCTGACACTCAAGAACACCGAATCGTGATCGCATTTGCTGAATCAGGCGAGACACAGCCCCTCCAGCGCGAGCAGTTCGCCACGCTCGCCGAGCGGGTCGACGACGCTGGTGGCAGCTTTCTCCTCCAACGCCTCCCACCGGATGCCGAACCCTACGCCGCCGTCCTGAGCCTCCATCCCCGCTACGAATGCGACGACCGAGCCGGGACACTCACCGAAACCAACGAGCCGACAAGCTCCCAACTTATTGACAGCCGTCCATCCCAAGCTGCCGACGACGACCGTGTGGAACCTGACCTTGCCATCTACGCGGACATGCTCTTGTTGACCGATGCGCTCGAACGACACGATCCGACCGCGCTTGACGAGTGTGAGACACCCGCGCTCATCAACCTCTACACATTATGCTCGGACGTCCAGCGCAACGCTGGTGACCTCCGACAGACCGTGCGAGAGCTCTTGCTCGATCGGCTCCATCACGACCAGTCGGTCCACGGCCAGTATGGGTCAGTTCAGCGGACGACGCGGCGCACACGCACGCTGAAGGACGACGAGCAGGTACTTCGCGTTCTCAAGGAGGCTGGCATCCCACGCGAGCGCGTCATGGGTGTTGATCGCGAGAAGGTCGATGAGGCACTCGACGTGACCGAACTTGCCGAGTCGGCGGTCTACGAGATCGAGAACAGCGAATACGTGCGGAAAGCCGAGGTCAACGAAGAACGCAAGGAAACGCGCCTGCAAGGACTTAAAGATCAGTTAGCACTAAGTGACGACCCTGAGGCGGCGCAGTTACGCGAGGAGGTTGCAGAACTCGAACAGCGCATCGCAGAGCTGACGGAATTCACGCCCGGCACAGAGGTCGGGACGCGCTCGTAACCTCGCTCTTACTCTCACTCGTCGAAGCGACACTGCGTATTCGCTTGCTCGTCCGACAGCGTCTGCTGCTCGTCGGCGGTGTTGACGAACAGTGACGCTTGGTCGCTTGGTTCTGTGTCCGACCGACGGAGTTCGGCCCGATCGTCGACGCCGAACTCGCTTGCAGCAGGCCGATCAATCCGTGAGTCGACCGCTCGATGATCGACATCGGCGCCGTAGTCGTCAAGGGAGGTTGCGACGCTCTCTTCACTCACTTCGAGGTCACCATTGTCGCCGAATGCGGCTTGGTAGTGGATGCTGAGATCTGGGTTCTTGGTCATCGTGGAGTCGCCTCCGCGCCTCGTGAGCGTTGATCAACACTCACACCCGCCGCGGAGCGAACACCGAAGACAACCGAGTCAGTCGCCACGTCTCGGCTCGGTCTCAGTCACTCGTCGTGGACACCGTCGTCATCTTTGTTTTGCTCACGAATCTCTTGGGCTCGGCGAGCCAGGAGGTCGAGGACGAACTGGCGACGTTGATTCGCGTTTTCATAGCCAACGCACTCGCGCAGCGTCTCCAGATCGTAGATCGTCGCAATACCGGCTCGTATCAACTGCGGATTCGGTGGCTCTAAGCGTTTTTCTGGTGGGAAATCGGTCGTTTCGTCGTTCATGATGAGTGCCTCTCACTTGGTGTGAGGCTCGACAGACACATTGGCACGGCTGCCTGTCATCGACTGAAAGCATCAAGTGTGTTCTACACACCGAGAGCGGCGGTGGGCGGCTACTCCGCCGCGGCCTGAAACCGTGCGCGCAACGCTTCCTCCCGGTCTTCGAACTGCTGGACACTCGCGTGGAGGTCGTCGCTCACTTCCTCGATCCGTGCGAGTCCACACTCGCCACCGAGCGTTCCCTGCTCGCCCTCCTCGGCTGCTGCCACGCGCTCCTCATATGCGCGCTCGACCCGCTCGACCGTTCCTTCCGGATTGAACAGGATATCGTTCGCCACCCGAACATACTCATCGAGTGACGCCCCCTCTCGACCGCGGAAGAAATGCGTCAGCGCGTAGGTCGCCCCCGAGTGCAGCGTCCAGAGGTCGAGTACGAACGGGTCGGTCGCGTTCGCCAGTGCGTCCTCCGCCGCTCGTTCGGCGAGGTACGCCGGGAAGTCCAACAGCTCGTAGAACTCCTCGACGGAAAACGGCAGCTCCGTGAAGTCAAGGTCGATCGCTTGTGCGTCTTCGATGAACCCGATGAGGTCGTTCGCGACGAGATCGAGTTGCGCGAGGATCCGCTCCCACCACTCGCGGAAGTCACGGATGTCACCGACGTGTTTGACGATCTGCTTGTCGGTCAGCGCGCGTATCGAGTTCGAACACGCACCATCTCGGGCGAACCCCTCGACGTAGACGGCGTGCCCGCCGAAGAAGTCGTAGCCCGATGTGACGCCCATTGTGATCGGCTCGCGGTCTCGGTCGTCGGACAACGTCACCTTGAGCCCGTCGACCATGATGTCCATGTGAACTTCGCCACCAGATCGGTACTGACGGATCTCGCCGAAGACGAGATCAGCGATCGGCGTTCCATCGAGGTCACGGCCGCGCAGTACCTCCTCAAGGGGACCGTACACCGTCTGGGGGTTGAGGATCGTATACGAATCCGAGGGGATGTGGAACAGTGGATCGGTCTGTTCGCTGTCACCGTTATTCCCATCCACATCGTCGGCGTGTGCCTGCTCACGGAGTCGTGAGGGTTCGACGATCGCGTTGAACCGCTCGGTCTCGACCCACTCGCCCGTACACGGATTCTTGTAGGCGACGGTGGTGTCGATCGCCCGTGGCAGCGCGCGAATTGCTTCGGCGAACGAGACGGGTTCGCTGACGTCGGTGTTGCGCCCGTACCACGTGGGAAGCTGTGCGTCGGCCCGGCCGTCGAGCCCGGCAAAGACCGTACTGGAGTCTGGTTCTTTCATTAATTGTCACCTCGTCGATGAGTCATCGCTCGCCGACTGCTCTCTCACGCCCGGCACCGCTCCTGCGGGCAGAACAGCACGACGCGCGCCGAGTCGCGCTGTCAGTCATTCGGTTCGTCGTTGCTCTCGTCCGTGGTTGTCGGATCGTATCCGAGTGGGAGGTGATGCCCACACGGATGGGCGTAGTGCGTACTCGGTCCTCGGGTTTCGACCCACAGGATCGGTCGTCCACAATCCGGACAGGGTGGATACTCGGACATCACCCTCTCGGGTGTCACAATAAACAAACCCAACGCGAATGCCTCTCACCGACTCACGATCCCACAGTCATCAGTGCCAGCTAGTATGCTAGCCGAATGACTCACCCCAAGCGACGCCGCGAAACTCAATTCCGAGCAAGTCGCAGGTTTGCAGCTGCTCTCAGCGGGCGAACGCCACACGCCGCGATCGCGCGAGAGTGGCCCGCGAGGTCGAGATCTGCGTGGTCCCTACTGGCGACGAATCTCCGTACCATCGCAACTTATTTGGTATCCTCTATCAAACCCACTAGCAAGTTAACTTGGCCTAATTAAATCCAAGTTGTACTAGGCGAAGCACCATGAACGACGACACACTCGTACTCATCGGCCGGCAAGGATCACACGACCGGGAAACACTACGGACGCACGCGTCCCGACTCGAGCGTCGCGGACTTGTCGAGCGTGCTCATGTCGCGATGTACACTGAGGAGCCGGTTCGCGACCTCCGCGACCGGCTCGCGGCAATTGACGCCGAACGGGCGTTTGTGCTCCCGGCGTGGATCGCCCACTCCCACGAGACGCTCGATGCGATCCCCGCTGTGCTCCCGTATCTCGACTGTGACGTGCAGTACTGCGAGCCGATCGGGCAGAGCCCGGCGCTGACCGAGCTCGTGGCTGAGCGGGCCTCGGATTCGCCCGCCGAGAGTACGACCCTTGTCCTCGTCGCACTCGGGAGTAGCTGGCTGCCGTACCACCGCGAGACGGCGGAGTATCACGTCGCGAGGATCCGCGAGCGATCCGACTACGAGGCAGTCGTCACCTGTTACGTCCTCCAGAACCCCGCCGTCGAGTGCGTCCGGTATAACGTTCCGACTGACCGCGCGGTAGCGGTGCCGCTGTTTCTTTCGCAAAACGAGATGACCGACGAACGGATCCCCGCAAAGCTCGAACTCGACCGGGGTGGGATCGAGTACACTGCTCCCCTTGGCGAGGATCGCCGCGTGACTGACGCGATCCACGCGGAGGTCGCACGACAGCGCGTGCTCGCCGACACACCGAACCACGAAGGGTTCACGACATCGGCGGCCACGACGCCTCGGCCGGTCGCGACCGACGGCGAGGGCGATTACCGCTGAGGTCTCAGTCGGCTCGGACAACCAGCACCGAGAGATCCGAAAACGGCGTCGCTTCGGGACCCGATCCGCCGGCGTGTTCGGCGAGGTCGCCGAGTGTACTCCGGGTGATCGTTTCGTCCTCGTGGGTCAGTCGCTCGCCGACCAGAGCTCCGAGAGTC
Source organism: Methanobacteriota archaeon (assembly GCA_022561895.1). Taxonomy (GTDB): domain Archaea; phylum Halobacteriota; class Halobacteria; order Halobacteriales; family Halalkalicoccaceae; genus Halalkalicoccus. The sequence goes on from JADFQH010000051.1 coordinate 5,093, forward strand.
GGCGATCCACCGGCCTCGATGAGGTGTGAAGCGATATCGCCGGGCATCCAGTCGAACGGACGGGGAAGCACGAGCAGGTGGCGTTCGCCGACGCGGTCTCGGAGCACCCCGAGATCCGACTCGATGCCGCCGCTTTTGTGGAGCGTCACGAACTGCGACTCCTCCATCGGCGTCCGCGCGCGACTCGCGGCCACCTGTAACGAGGAGATGCCCGGAACGATTTGAACTGGCCGGTCGACGGTCGTCTGGACCTTCCCAACGAACTGGTAGCCCGAGTGGTTGGGATCACCCATCAGTACCGCTGTGCCGCGCGCGCCATCAGCAACGCGATCGCCGAACCGCTCCAAAGTTTCGCCCTCATCGCGATAACTACAGGTCAGTAGGTCGGCATCGGTCACCTCAGTGATAAATTCGACAACGGTCCCGAAACCGACGACGACGTCGGCCTCGCGGATCGCCCGCTCGCCTCTCGGCGTCAGATACTCGGGATTACCGGGCCCGATTCCGACCGCACAGACCGGGTCAACGGATGCGCTCGGTTCGGGTTCGGCGGCAGCGACGCTCGCCGGGTCCGGGCCGGATTCGAGATCGTATCCCTCCGTTTCGTCACCACGCTCGCTCACAGTTCGACCTCGCCGTCCTGTGCGTCAGTCCCGATGTGAATCAGCTCGTTCGTCAGCGCCGCCGCCAGCCCGCTGCCGCCCCGCCGGCCGACGTTGGTGATCGCGGGCACGTCGTGCTCTGCGGCGACTTTCCGCACGCGCTCGCGGCTCTCTACAGCCTTGACGAAACCGACGGGCGTCGCGATCACAACCGCCGGACGGGTGCCCTGCTCGATGCAATCCGCAAGCGTGAGCGCCGCGGTCGGCGCGTTGCCAATTACCGCGATCGAGCCGTCGTAGGCCCCTTGTCGGTCGAGTTCAAGCACCGAGGCCGCGGTGCGGGTCATTCCGGTTTCGGCAGCGAGTTTCGCGCCGTTGCCGATCGCTTTGCGTTTCTCGCAGTCGTGTCCGCGCGAGGTGATTCCCGCTTTCGCCATCGTGATATCAGTGACGATGGGCTGCTCATCAAGGACGGCCCGCGCGCCGGCCCGAACCGGCGCGTCCTCATCGCTTCCGGTGAATCGCAGCAGGTGCTGGAACTCGATGTCGCCCATCGAGTGGACCGCCTTCTGACGGACGCGGTCGGCCAGCGTCTCGTCGGGGACGAACTCCCGAACGATCGCCATGCTCGTTTCGGCGATCTCCATCGCCTCGGTCGTCGTGGCCCCGAGATCGGCATACTCCTCGCTAGTATCGGATCCGGAAACACCCTCAGTCGTCATCGCCCGTCACCTCCTCTACAGGATCCTCGCTACTCGCGAGTCGTTCATCCCCGCTCGTTTCGCGAGACTTCAGACGAGTCTCGTTTTGCTCGCGGCTCCGCCGCTCGCCCCGTCGAGGCGCATCCGTCGGTTGCGCCTCGCTTCGCTCGGACCTCGTTGCCCGCACCTCCAACTCCCCATCGACGCGCAGGTTGAGGTCCTGCAAGCGTTCGCGGGTCTCTTCGTTGGCGTCCCACAGCTCCCGATCGATCGCCTCCAGCAGCGTGTCGGTGATCGATTCGAGCGCCCACGGATTGACCTCGCGCATCCATTCTTGCCTGTGCTCGTCGAACGCGAACTTCTCGGCGACCTCTGCCCAGAGGGTATCGGAGACCACACCGGTCGTTGCGTCCCAGCCGAGCGTCACGTCGACGGTTTGGGAGAGGTCGCCCGCGCCCTTATAGCCGTGTTCCTCCATCGAATCGAGCCACCGGGGATTGAGAACGCGCGCGCGCATCGCCTTGCGGACCTTCTCCTCATTGGTGTAGATATCGACGTTATCGGGATCCGACGAGTCACCAACGTAGGAAGCGGGCTCCTCGCCAGCGACCTCCGTGACCGCGGAAATGAATCCGCCGTGGAAGGCGTACCAGTCCGAGGAGTCGAACTCGTCTTGCTCCATTGTGTCCTCGATCTTTACTGTTGCCTCCACGCCCGAGAGCCGCCGCTCAAAGGAGTCGTGGGCCTCGGAAACCTTCCCTCGTTTGCCCATTGCGTACCCGCCCCACTGGACGTAGACCTCTGCGAGGTCTTCCCTATCGTCCCAGTTACCCTCGTCGACGGCCTTATTGGTCCCCGCGCCGTAGCCGCCCGGCCGGGTGGTGAACACGCGGTGTTTCGCCGCCGTTTTAGGATCCTCGACGCCCTCGAATTCCAGTTGCTCGGTCTCCTCCTTGATGTGTTTTTTCACGTAGTTCATTTCGTGGGGTTCGTCGAGATCGGCGACCGCCTCGACGGCGTCGTGGATCACACTTGCCGCGGCGGGAAACGCATCCCGGAACAGTCCCGAGACGCGAGTCGTTACGTCGATTCTCGGCCTTCCGAGCTCGTCGAGGGGAATCGGATCGACACCGTCAACGCGGCCGGCGTCGGTCCACTCCGGTTCGACGCCCATCAGCGCGAGCACCTGGGCAATCGTCTCGCCGCGGGTTCTGACGGTCGGAGTGCCCCACGCAACGACGCCGATCTCCTCGGGATACTCCCCCTCCTCCGAATAGTGGCGCTGTGCGACGCCGTCGGCGACCTCGCGTCCGACCTGCCACGCCGATTTCGCGGGCACCTTCCGTGGGTCGAGCGTGTAGAAGTTTCGCGCGGTCGGCAGGAGGTCGACGCCGCCGCGGGTCGGTGCGCCCGACCCGCCCGGCGGGACGTATTCGCCGTTCAAAGCGTCTGCGGTCCGGGGTATCTCCTCTTTTGCGCCGGCAACACGCGGCGCGACCTCCTCACAGATATACGCGAGCGCCTCGCGCAGGCGATCGTGGGCGCCGCGTTTGGCGCGGGCGTCACCGAGAGTGTCGATATCGACCACCAGCAAGTTCATGTTCACCTCGTCGCCCGCACTCGATTCCGCCTCGGATTCGGGAACGTCGAAACCGTGTCGTGCGAGGGTCTCGACGAGTTCGATGCTCGTTTCGTAAACTTCGTCCGCGGCCTCGGCGTAGGTGGTTCCGAGCGCCTCGTCGTACTCGCCGGGTGAATCGAGCATCGTCTCGTAATCGACGCCAAGCACCCCTGCGACACTCTCGCGCAGACTCGGTGCGCCGGTATTTTCGAGTCGGGTCAGCGCAACGAGGTACTCAACGAGCCGTTCCCCCCTAGGCGACTCACCCATCGTATGAAGTCCCAGCCGGATCTGGGTCGTTTTCACATCGGTAATGTACTTGTGGATCCGTTCGATCAGTTCCTCGATCGGGACATCGTCACCGTCAACCTCACCTTGCGCGAGAGAGCTACCGGCCTCGACAGGACCTCTGACGTCCGCCTTCTCGTCGATCTTCCCTTCTATTCCGAGTTCGATGGCTAGGTCCAGCTCGTCGACTTTCGTGCGAATTAGCTCTTCTAAGTGTTCGCCGTCGTCCGTGCGGGCGTCTTCCATGCCGGCTTCGCGGTACTGGCTCGCGAGTTCCTCCAACTCGCGTATTTCGTCGTAGCTCCCGGCATTCGACATCACAGGCGTGAGGTAGTCGACGATCGCCGCATAGGAGCGGCGCTTGGCCTGCGTTCCCTCGCCGGGATTATTGATGATGTAGGGATAGACGTTCGGAACGTCGTCGATCAGTCCATCAGGCGCACTCTCGCCGTTCAGTCCCACAGTTTTGCCGGGCAGCCACTCTAAACTGCCGTGAGTACCGAGATGGACGACGGCGTCGGCCCCGAACTCCTCGCGCAGCCACGCGTAGAAGGCGTAGTAGTCGTGGGGCGGCTGGAGATCCGAGTCGTGGTACACCTTCGAAGGATCCATCCCGAACCCACGAGGGGGCTGAACCGTCACGAGGACGTTTCCGAACTCAACGCCCGGAATCGCAAAAGGCCGGTCAGGTGGCTCGTCCCATTCCTCGGTGACGTTTTCGCTGAACCGGTCGTCGGCGTCAGCGAACCACTCGCGATACTGCTCGGGGGAAACCACGTCAACCGAGCGTTCACGAACGTCTTCGGGAGCGACCCAGCGGTCGTCTAAAGTGAGCTGGGAGGTGAGGGCGTCGATCAGTTCCTGTCCGTCCTCGGGGGTCGTTTCGTTTAAATCGTATCCGCGTCCATCGAGTTCGGAAAGCAGATTGACCGTGCTTTCGGGCGAATCGAGCCCGAACGCCGTCCCAATGCCGTCGTCGCTGGGCGGGTAGTTGTGCAGGACGACCGCGACCCGCTTGTCCTCGTTAGGCGTGTGTCGGAGTTCCGCCCAGTTCACGGCAAGGCGGGCGGCGTGGTCCACCCGCTCCTCGATCGGGAAATGCTGTTTGGGCGCGCTGCCGATGCCCGCCTCGTCGTCGGTTCGCTCCTTGCCCGAGATCGGGTGGGTGATGACGTTGCCGTCGAACTCCGGCAGCGCGACTGACAGCGCGAGTTCGAAGCCCATCACGCCCGTGTCGCTCGATTCGTAGCGCGAGCGCGAGCGCATCGTCGTAATCGTCTGAATCACGGGCACGCCGAGCCGGTCGAGGAAGACATCCTCGACGCTCTTCTGGCCTTCGTCGCTGGCGCTTCGACCGCGCTCGTCCATCGACAGCGAGAACATGAACGAGGAGCAGACCGCGTCGACGATCGGCTCGCCGCCCTCGTCCAGCAGCCAGTTGTCGGTTACCCACTCCGCATCCTCCTGTTCCTCGGTGTCGGTCGCGGGGTTGCAGAAGATCGGCAGTGCGTCGGTTCCCTGTGCCTCGACCGTTCGAACCAGCGCGTCGACGTAGCGGGTGTTCTCGTGGGTCCAGTGCGATTCGTAGAACCAGATCCCGACTGTTGGCGTAGTAGGATTGAGCGTCGCGCGCAGTTCTCCGTACTCGGCCCCGGGATGGTCGGGATGATAGACGCCCTCGGTCGGCAGGGCGACTGGCTCGTCGTACTCCCGCGATTCCTCGCCGTACTCCTCGACGAGAAACCGAACGAGGTTCGCGACGTTCGCGGTCCCGCCACGTTCGAGGTACTCGTAGACCGTTTCCCGGTTCCCCTCAGAAACGCTCGTATCCTCGAAGGCGAAGGCGTCGCCGGTGGCCTTGACTACGAGCGGGATACCCGCCTCGCGGACGCGCTCGACGGCGTGCTCGTAGCCCGGCATGCTGTCCTCTGCGCCGTGGAGCCAGAAGACCGCCGCTGCGGCCGGCTCCGCCTCGTTCTCCGTCCCCTGTTGGCCGATGATCTCGTCGACGAACCCGTCGGTATCTTCGAGTTCGTCGAGATCACTCTCCGAGCGCACCGTCAGGTCGCTCTCGATTTCCTCGGCGGCGCGCTGGATGGCACCCAGTTCGTTCTCGGTCGCGGTGTAGATGGCGATTCGTGGCATAACGTTGTTAAACCTCTATTTCTCTAATACAAGTATGGTTGACTTAGCGAACGATAAAAAGCTATCGCCCCCTCGGGACGAACTGGGGTTTGATGCGGTCGTCGGACAGGAGGAGCTAAAAGAGGCGCTGCTAGCGGTGGCCACCAACGATGCGCTCTCCGGGCTGTTGGTTCGGGGCGAGAAGGGAACGGCGAAGTCGACCGCGGTTCGGGGGCTCGTGGATCTCTTGCCCGAGCAGTGGATAGTTGCAGACTGTCCGTTCGGCTGCTCGCCCGATGATCCTGCTAGACAGTGTGGCGACTGCCGCGATCGCGAGAACCCGCCCGTCGAGACCCGTCCGGTTCCCCTCGTGACCCTCCCGCTGGGTGCGACGCGAGAACGTATCGTCGGGACGCTCTCGGTTGTCGAAGCGCTCGACGGCAAAACCGAGTTCGATCCTGGGCTTCTCGCGCGCGCCAACCGGGGGATCCTCTACGTTGACGAGGTAAACCTCCTCGATGACCACTTAGTGGACGTGCTACTCGATGCCGCTGCGAGCGGCGTTAACCGGGTCGAGCGCGACGGCATCAGCGTCTCGCATCCCGCCGAGTTCACGTTGATCGGCACGATGAACCCCGAGGAGGGCGATCTCCGTCCGCAGCTCCGCGATCGGTTCGCGCTCCAAGCGACCGTTGCCGGCAGCGCCGATCTCGACGAACGCGTGGCGATCATCGACTGCGCACTGAGCTCCGATCAGTCCCGTGCGGACGAAAAAGCGGCCACCGGCCGCTCGCATGACCGACTTCTCGCCGCGCGCGAGCGCCTCAACGATGTGGTGCTTTCCGAAGAACACAAACGGGGGATCGCACAGTTGTGTCGATCCACCGGCGTCGACGGCCACCGAGCGGACATCGCCACCGCCCGCGGGGCCCGTACGTTCGCCGCACTCGACGATCGCCCGAAGGTGTTCGAATCCGACGTGCGCCGGGCCGCCGCATTGGCGCTCCCCCATCGCCTGCAGTCGCGACCGTTCGAAGACGCCCCGGATCCCGAGGACGTACTCGAGAATCATTTCGATAGCGAAGCGGACGGCGACGAGACAGAAGAGAGCGGAGACACCGAGGGCGATTCGCGTGCGGAGTCGAACGAAAACGAATCGGACCGAGATGGGACCGGCAACGAGAACGAACGGCGGGGATCGGGTGCGGACGAGAAGAGTGATCGAAGCGGCGACGACCCTGACGAGAACAGCGAGGACCCGGACCAAGGGAAGGGCGGACGAAACGACGGTTCCAAACGGCCGATGCCGTCCTCGGTAGGAATAAACGATGACCGAGGCGACCAAAGCGGGCAGGGAGATAGCGACGGGAACGGTGGTGAGGATCGTGGAGAATCGGGTGAGGCGGACGAAGAGGCGACGCCCCTGCTCCCCGGACAGGCGAGCGCGGGCATCGACGAGGCCACAGCGCCGGAGATCGACCCGAACGATCCTGATCGGGCGCCGGACGCCGACCACAAGCGGATCGGTGGATCGCGGGCGCGGGCGCAGTACAATGGTTGACCGTCGCACTAGTCGGAGTGAATTGATGTCTAAAGAATTTCTTGGCGATCGTAAGAAGGCTCTGGAGGAGTCCTTCTTCGCTCGCGAAAATGCCAAACTTCTCGAGCAGATGAAGGCCGAGAAGGATACGCACGAAACCCGCGAGGCGTTGGCAAAGGTCTCGGGGATCGAGAGCGATGAAATTTTGGAGAAGCTCTGCGCGCTCGGCATCGATGCCGATACCTGGACGGCGGTGTCGATCGCACCGTTGGTCGAAGTTGCCTGGGCAGATGGAAAGATCGATGACCCCGAGCGCCAGGCCGTGCTGTCGGGCGCGGAAGCCAACGGGATCACCAGCGGGAGCCCCGGATACCAGTTGCTCGAAAGCTGGCTCGCTCACCGCCCGGATGGTCGCCTGCTCGAAGTCTGGGGCACCTTCATCGTCGGCCTGTGCGCGGAATTGAGAGAGCACGAGCGGGAATCCCTGAAGAAACAGATTCTCGGTCGCGCGCGCAGCGTCGCCGAGGCAACCGGTGGTTTTCTGGGTCTCGGGAGCAAGATCTCGAGCGAGGAGGAGATCATCCTCGCCGAACTCGCCAAAGCATTTGAAGCCTGATCGGGCTCCGAGCTGGGCTGCCCTTCGCGATTGATTTAGCGAACCGCCAGGCGCTTCGTGATCGATTCAGCGAACCGCGAGGCGCTTGGCGAGTTTTGAGATCGCCACTTCGACTTCCGCAGGCCGTGCACTCGTGTAACACAGCCGCAACCAGGTCGCGTAATCTTGGCCGCAGGATGCTCCCGGAGCGA
>JADFQH010000052.1 GCA_022561895.1 Methanobacteriota archaeon
CGGAAAGCAGAGCAAAAAATCGTGTCCGGGAGCCAAACAGCGCGGCCCGCTCGGGGGCGTTGACGCTGTCCTCGTCGAGATCGGTTAGTTTGTTGTGGTTGTAAACCGCGAGCGTCACGAGAAATGCGACGAGCGCGGCCAGGTTCACGGGAATCGAGAGCAAGAACGAGACGACGACCACCTTGCTCGCACCGATCGCAGCGAGCAGCAACGAGCCGTGAACACAGATCGCATAGCCGCTTGCGGCGATCTCCATAGGGCGTGTTTCAGAGAGGTGGTCGAACCATCCCCGGAGCGTTTCGATGTCGTACTCGTGGGCGATCGAGAGTCGTACCATGACGAGGTACGATTAGAACGGTGAACAAATAGATCTAGTGACATGTAATATTGAAAATAAGACGGCCGCACGGCGGGCAACGGAGCGTGGTTCCGGTATACGGTCGGACGGAAGCCCTGAAAGGAATTCGTCCGACCGGTGCAGCGAATTTCTGTCAACAGTTCCGTCCGACCGTATGTCGTTACTCCTCGCCACGCGCTTGCTCGAACATCGCAATGGCCTCCTCGCGGCGTTCTGCGTGATCGACGATCGGCGTGGGATACTCGGTATCCGGGTACTCGTCTAACTCGTGCCACGAGTGGATCGTTTCTGCATCAACCTCCCGAAGGTCGGGAACGTGGCGTTTGATGTACTCGGCGTCGGGATCGTAGCGTTCGCCCTGGGTCATCGGGTTGAAAATTCGAAAGTAGGGCTGGGCGTCAGTTCCTGTACTTGCAGCCCACTGCCAGCCGCCGTTGTCGTTTGCGGTGTCGTGATCCACGAGTTTCTTCTTATACCAATCGTATCCCTCGCGCCAGTCAAGAAGCAAGTCCTTCGTCAGAAACGAGGCGACGATCATTCTGAGTCGATTGTGGACATAACCTTCGGAACGGAGCTGGCGCATTCCGGCGTCCACGATGGGGTAGCCCGTCTTCCCCGCTTTCCAGGCATCCAGTCCCGCGGGGTCGTCGCGAAATTCGATCTCGTTCTCGTACGCGTTGTAATGGTCGGTGACGACGTTGGGATTGAAATACAGCACCTGCGTGTAGAACTCCCGCCACGCGAGCTGGGACTGGAACTCGGTGACCGAGTCGCGTTCGTCCTCGCTTTCGGCGTCGGCTTTCGCGTTCTCCACGATTTCCCACACTCGCCGAATCCCGATGGTTCCGTACTTCAGATCGACCGAGAGCCGCGAGGTACACTCCTTTGCGGGATAGTCCCGATCCGCTTCGTACCGATAAATCGGTCCGTCACAGAACCGAGAGAGTCGTTCTTCTGCCGCCTCGGACCCTGCCGCGGGGAGACTCGCGTCCGGCTCGTCGAAGCCGAGATCCGAAAGTGAGGGGAGGTTCTCCCCATGCTCGTCCACGATAGAGTCGGGCTCCTCGTAGGGAGCCGATTTCTCCCGATCGCGCCACTTCTTCCAGAAGTAAGTAAAAACCGAGTAGGGATCGCCGTTGTTCGTGCGGATCGCGCCGGGTTCGTGAAAGACGGCGTCGTGAAACCCCTCGTGATTCGTTTCTTGCTCGTCGAGTGCGGCTCGCACCGCCTCGTCGCGTTCGGTTGCAAGCCCCGAGTAGTCGTGGTTCCAGAGGACTCGTTCGACGTCGAACTCCGCTGCGAGATCGGGGATGATAGTCGAGGGATCGCCGCGTTCGATGAGGAGACCCCCACCACGCTCGCGGTAGGCCTCCCGAAGTGAGTCGAGCGCATCGAGCATGAACGCGACTCGTGGGGGTGCGGCGTGTTCGAGTACCGTATCATCGAAGACGAACACCGGGAGCAGCTCGTCAGAAGCAGCGAGCATCCGGTTGTCCGCGGTGCGCAGATCCCGGCGATGCCAACACAGGTCCATACTAGGGGGGAAGGACCGCCGGCTCCTGATACTGTCGGCCGTAAGTCGTTCATGGTTCTCGCGTTTTCGACGAGCGAGAATCCGTACACGGTTACGGCCGACAGTATGAAACTATCTCTCGATAAGCGGTTCGGACCGGTCGGACTCGAGTGCCGCTCGATCGGCTTCGACCATGATCTCGACGAGCTCTTCGAAACTCGTCCGTGACTCCCAGCCGATCTCGCGTTTCGCGCGCGAGGCATCTCCCTTCAGCAGGTGGACATCGGTCGGTCGGAAGAACTCCTCGCTCACCTCGACGAGCGCCTTCCCACTGTTCGCGTCGATCCCGCGCTCGTTGATCCCCTCGCCCTCCCACTCGATCTCGTAGCCCAATGCCTCGAAAGCGATCTGTGCGAACTCTCTCACTGTCCGGGTCTCGCCCGTCGCGATCACGAGGTCCTCGGGCGTGTCGTGGTTCAGAATCTGCCACATCGCCTCGACGTACTCGGGGGCGTAGCCCCAGTCGCGCTTCGCTTCGAGATTCCCCAAATAGATCTTCTCCTGCTCTCCGGCGTCGATTCTCGCGACAGTTCGAGAAATCTTTCGAGTTACCGCGTCCTTCACCCGGCGCGGGGACTCGTGGTTGAACAGGATCCCGCTGCACGCGAAGATGTCGTAGGCATCGCGGTAGTTTTTCGTGATGTGATGGGCATACAGTTTTGCCGAGGCGTAGGGGCTTTCGGGATCGAATCTCGTTTCCTCGTCCTGTGGGGATTCGGTTGCGTTGCCGAACAGCTCGCTCGTCGAAGCCTGATAGAATCGCGTCTCGACGCCAGTCTCGCGGATCGCTTCCAGGAGTTTCAGCGTTCCGAGCGCGTTGACCTCCGCCGTGTACTCGGGCTGACCATAGGAGACGGCGACGTGGCTCTGTGCGCCGAGATTGTAGATCTCGTCGGGCTCCGTCTCCCGAATCACCCGCCGGATGTTGTTGCCATCGGTGAGGTCACCGTAATGGAGCGTGAGGTTCTTTCCCTCCCGCTTTGCTCGTTGTTGGATCTCCTCGACCCGTTGGGGGGTGTGTGCCCCCCACGAGCCGGATGTGGTGTTCCATCGTACGATACCGTGGACCTCGTACCCCTTTTCGAGCAGTAGCTCCGCGAGATACGATCCGTCCTGTCCCGTCACCCCAGTGATTAACGCCCCCTTCATAGTCACTCTATCCGTATCTTTGTCGGTTCGTAGCCCTGATGCCTTAGCTTTTCGGCACGCAGACAGAGATGCTGGGGACGCGGAGCCGACCAGTCCATCTCCGACAGCGCGATCCCCTCGATCAGTTCGGGATCGAGCCCGTGTCTGCGGGCGATCTCCCGGCCCAGTTCGTAGCGCGTCAGCTGATCCGGCGAGGTGATATGGAAGACACCTTGGGACTCTCCCTCGATAAGGAACTGCAGGGCGCTGATTGCATCAGTGAGCACCGTTGGCGTGATCCGCTGGTTGGAAATGAGCTGTACGCGCTCGCCGCTTTCGATCCGCCCGCGTATCCAGCTTCCGAAATCCGGGTACTCGCCCCCGCCGAGGCTCACGACGACGCAGAACCGTGCGATTAGCCCGTCCGGGCAGTTCTCTTGAACGTAGCGCTCCCCTTCGAGCTTCGATTCCCCATACAGATTGATCGGACCCGGCTCGTCGTCCTCCGCGTGAACGGGTGTATCGTCGCCGAACACGTACGCGGTCGAGGGGTAGATCACCCGCGCGCCCGCAGCGGTCGCCGCATCGACGACGTGTTTCGTTCCGAGCGCGTTCGTTTCCCGTGCGAGTTCAGGGTCCTCCTCGCAGGCTTCGACGCTCGTGGCCGCGGCGCTGTGGATAACGACATCGGGATCGACCCGCTCGACGACGGCTTCGACCTGCTCGGCATCCCGGATATCTAACTGTGCCATCTCCCGATCCGTCTCGATCGGCGTCGTGTAGTACGTTCCGACCACCTCACAGTCCCAGTCGGCGTCGAGGAGACACCGACCGAGCAGCCCGCTCGCGCCCGTCACGAGAAGAGAGTCCATTATCACACACCTCACGACTGACCCGGTTATACCTTATCGTTCGACCGACCCGCTACGTCTCGTCCTCGAGTTCATCGAACAGTGAACCGACTCGCTGTTTTACCTCCTCGCGAATCCTGCGAGCCTCCGCGAGGCTCGTCCCGTGTGGATCGTCGAGGTCCCAGTCGCGAACCTCGATCCCCGGCGGGAGAGACAGCGTCGAACAGCCCATGGTCGCGACATACCGACAAGAATCGAGCTCCTCGTCGGTGAGCTTTCGAGGCGTGCGATCCGAGAGGTCGATCCCCTCTTCGGCCATCACCTCAATCACGATATCGTGGACCGCGTCGGCCGGATGCGTTCCACCTGAGTGGATTGCAACACTATCGAGTCCGCGTTTTTCTCGTTCGCGTTTTGCGAACGCCGTCGCCATCTGGCTTCTGCCCGCGTTCTGGACGCAGACGAATGCGATATTTGTCATTGGTGGTTGTAATTTCTACTAGTAGATGAGTTCGTCGTTGCTCTCGATCATATACAGCGTGCGCGCGGCGATGTTGACCGCGTGATCGCCGATCCGTTCGAGATCTCTGATAGTGAGCAGGAATCGAGACACCTCGGCAAAGAGATGCTCGGCTGCCGTGCTGTTTAGATCCGTCTCCATCAGATCCCGGATCACGAGTTCGCTTGCCCGCACACAGAGGTCATCGATCTCGTCGTCGCGCCCGGCGATTAGATAGCATGCTTCAGTGTCCTTTTTGGCGTAGGCGTCCATCGCCGCCGCAACCGCCTCGCGCGTCCGCTCACCGATATGCTGGACATCGACATCGGGGTAGATTTCTATACGAGCGCGCCCGGCGTACTCGCCCAGATTCGTCGCAAGATCCGCGATCCGTTCGAGATCGGTGATGATTTTAAAGGAGGCCGCAATGAATCGCAGGTCGCCCGCAACGGGCTGTTGGAGTGCGATTAGATCGGTACACTCGCCTTCGAGATCGAGATAGATCTCGTTTATTTCGTGATCGCGCTCTGCAACCTCCCGGCCGAGCGTTTCATCCCGTTTTTCGAGCGCGCGAAGCGCCATATCGAGGCGTTCGAGAGTGACGTCGCTCATTTCGATGACTCTCTCGCGAAGGGCAATGAGGCGGTGTTGGTACTCGGTTCGAGCCATCTATCCGAACTTCCCGGTGATGTAGTCCTCGACTTCCTGATGATCAGGGTTCTCGAAGATTTTATTAGTATTCCCGAACTCGACGAGCTTTCCACCCGTCAGGAAAACGGCGGTCTTATCGCTGATTCTCGCCGCTTGCTGCATGTTGTGGGTGACGATCACGACGGTGTACTCGCGAGCGAGTTCCGAGATCAGATCCTCGATCTTCGAGGCGGCGACGGGATCGAGCGCGCTCGTTGGCTCGTCCATCAGCAGGACTTCCGGGTCGGGCGCGATCGCGCGTGCGATACAGAGTCGTTGTTGTTGGCCTCCAGAGAGATCGAGTCCTGAAGAGTTGAGCTTGTCCTTCACCTCCTCGTAAAGCGCCGCCTGTTTCAGCGCTCGTTCGATCGCCTCGTCGGTGACCTCTTTGCCCTGAATTTTCAGTCCGTACGCGACGTTATCCCGAATGGATTTGGGAAACGGGTTGGGTTTCTGGAACACTTGGCCGATTTTTCGTCGGAGTGCCACGGGATCGACATCCTCGTCATAAACGTTCTTTTCGTGGAACAACACCTCACCATCTGCCCGTGCGACGTCGATCTGATCGTTCATCCGGTTGATCGAGCGGAGAAACGTGGATTTCCCACAGCCCGAGGGACCGATGATCGCCGTCACCTTGTGTTCGGGGATCTCCGCTGACACGTCCTGTAGGGCCTGCTCGTCGCCGTAGTAGACGTCGAGGTTTCGCGTTTCGAGGACGGTCTCGTCGGCTCGACTCCCTCGTCCGGTTTCGCTGCTCGTTACCTCCGTCGAGATCAGTGGTTCGCTGTCGTTACGTCCGCCGGTTTCTTCGGTTTCGTTTGTTGCCATTGTCATACCCTCGTTTCGTAGTGATTTCGCACGAAGAACGCGAGTCCGTACATCCCGACCAGTATGATGAGAAGCACAAGGATGGCGAGCGCCGCCAAGTTATGGAACTCCGTGACCGGTCGGAACGCCCAGTAGTAGATCATCGTCGGCATCGACCCAAAGAGGGAGGTCGGGTCCGGCGTGCTTCTTGCTTCCAGCACCGCGCCAACCATGATCAGCGGCGCGGTCTCGCCGATCGCGCGCGCGAGTGCGAGGATCGTCCCGGTGACGATTCCGGGAAGCGCCGAGGGAATGACGACGCCCCGAATCGTCTGCCACCGGGTCGCACCGGTCGCAAGCGAGCCGTTGCGCATCCCGTCGGGAACGGCACGAAGCGCCTCTTGGCTCGCGACGATGACGATCGGCACGACCAGGAGTGAAAGCGCAAGCGCACCGGCAAGCAGGATCTCGCCCATTCGAAAGCCGTTGACGAACACCCCGAGCGCCAACAGCCCGTAGGCGACGGAGGGAACCCCAGCGAGATTCGTCAGGTTCGCTTCGATAAGTCGAGTGGTCCGGTTTCTCGGTGCGTACTCTTCGAGATAGGTCGCGGTCGAAACGCCGAGAACGAATGAGAGGATCAGCGTCAAGAAAACCAACCAGATGGAACCGATGATTGCGGGGAGGAGACCGGCCTGTTCCCACGTTCGGGAGGCCCCACTAGTAAGAAAGGTTCCAACATCGATCCCGAGGATCAACACCCCGTAGGCCGTTTCGATGAGGATATCGAAGATGAGCAGCGCGAGCATCGCAACGCCGAACATCGCGGCCGAAAATAGGAGGACGTGAAACAGCAGCTCCTTGCGTTTGACCCACGTCAGATCAACATCGGATAACAGGTCCGAACCGGTATCCAGACTCATTGGTAGACCTCCCGATACCGCCGCTTGACGTAGTCGTTTACGAGGTTTGCCACGAGTGTAATGAGGAACAGCGCCAGTCCGACTGCGAACAGGCTCTGGTAGGTGATCGAGCCGACGAGCGCCGTTGAACGCGCACTCGTCACCATGTACGCCGTCATCGTCTGGACCTCGGCGAGCGGATTGCCAGTGAAGTTCGCGGTCGCGCCCGCCGCGAGTGTCACCGCCATTGTCTCGCCGATCGCTCGGCTGACCGCCAGAATGTACGAAGCGAACACGCCCGAGATCGACGCTGGCAACACGACGTTCATCGAAACGCTGTACTTCGATGCGCCGAGTGCGTACGCGCCGTTTCGAAGCTCGTCGGGAACGGCGTTCATCGCGTCCTCGGAGATCGACATGACCATCGGAATCGTCATGACGCCGACGACGACCATCGCTGAAAGCGCGTTGTTCCGGCCGATCGAGAGTCCGAAGATCTCCAACAGTGGTCGAAGCAACACTGGCGTGACGAAGGAAACGGCGAAAAAGCCGTAGACGATCGTCGGCACACCAGCGAGAATTTCGAGGGTTGGCTTGAGGTATTTTCGGGTTCGCACGCTCGCGTACTCCGAAAGATACAGCGCCCCTGCGGTTCCGACAGGAATTGCAAGAAAGGCTGCCCCGACGGTGATCAGCAGTGTTCCAGCGAGCAGCGTCGGAATGCCGTATCGCGGGTCATCGGCGTGGGAGGGACGCCACTCGGTGTCGGTAAAAAACTCGATGAAGCTCACTCGTTGGGTGAGTCCCTCGACTCCGAGGTTCAGGACCGAGGTCCGAACCCACTGTGAGAACGTCGCGTCGAAGAAAAAGCCCCACGTGTTGTCGAACAGCACGGCGAAGATCGCGATCGTCGTCAGCACCGTTATGCTTGTACAGCCGAAGAGAAACCGACGGATCCTCCGATCTCGTCGCTGGTCGTCGGCCACGTCGCCGGTGATCTCTAACCCATGGTCCGTATCCGTGCTCATCTATACCGTCTCGTTACTCTTCTTCGTCCTCGTCTTCGTCCCCTTCGCCGCCGTCGACTTCGACATCCTCGCCGGGTTCGCCACCGATCTCGGCGAAGTAGCCAACTCCGCCCCAGCCGAAGGCGTACTCGCTTTCTGCGACCCCTTCCATGATCGAGCCGGTGTCGGTGTGAGCGCTGTAGTCGGTTCGAATCGAGCCGAGTTCGCCGTTGATTTCTTCAGTAAAATAATCGAACGTTCCCGAGTCGCTGTCACGACCCCACAGCTGGATCTCCTCGTCCGGGTACTCGTCGTCCAAGTCGCTCCACTGTTCGATCTCTGATTCGAACTCCCAGACCGCCTGAAGATCGTCGAGGGTGATCTCTTCCATCCAGTCGTTTTGTGCGTTCTTGACGACCGCGAGACCGTCCCAACCGATCTCGTACTGACTGTACTCGACGTCGTTTGCTTCTGCCTCCTCTGCTTCCTCGTCGAGGATATCCCGGCTTGCACTCTGAATGTCCGAGCCGCCGGTAGCGAAATCCGAAAAGCCCGCACCCGTCCCCTCGGGGTTGACCGCGACGCTTGTGCCCTCGTGTTCGTTCTCGAAATCCTCGCCTGCCGCGGAGGTGATCGGCGCAACCGTGTTCGATCCCGAGCAGTCGATCGTTCCCTCTACGCTCTCCGAATCGGGATCGATCCCCAGATCGTCGAGAACGATCTGAAACTCCTCCATGTTCTGCTCACGGGTTTCGTCGTCGGTCGCGTAGTAGCCAGTTTCACGCGCAAAGTCGTGTTGACCCTCAAAGTAGAACTGGACGTACGATGCGATCAGGTCCGGTTGCTCTTCGAGGCTCGTGTGGTTGACGAAGATGAACAGCGGTCGGGTCAGCGGCGAGTAGACGCCGCTTTCGATGTGTTCTTCGGTCGGGTGGTAGAACTCGCCGTCCTCGTCGCTCTCGACGGCGACCGTCGAGATCGCTGCTTCCCCTCCGCCCCCTGCCTGTTCCAGAAAGCCGGTACAGCCCGCAAGGCCACCGACCCCTGTTGCACCCACGCCAGTAAGGAACTTTCGTCGCGATACGAGATCCGTGGTAGTTGGATCGGTTGCCATCATCCGGAGCGAGTTCGAGAGGGAGTAAATACTCTTCTAAGAGATATATATAGCAGTTAGTAGCTATAGATACAGCTCTGTTCGAGTACGCAACCACCGCTGTGTGCCTCGTCCGATTCCGACCGACTACCGGTGAAGATGGACTCTATGTGGTTAAAACATGCGTTTCATCCGTTTCGATAATTGTTGGAAGCACGAAGGAAATTACTAGAAATCGATATTTTAGACGAGGCTGACGCGGGTCCCAAAACGAACCATCGTTCCGTATCGATCCGCGCGAATTTGCTATATAGATTTAGAAGGGTTTATGCACCACCGATCAAACCATATCGCATGGAGGTCCGAAAGGTCCAGATCACGGGTGGATCGACGTATACCGTCTCGCTGCCGAAGGAGTGGGCAACGGAGTCGGGGATCGAGGCGGGAACCAGGCTTGCCTTCTACCCCGAAGGGGACACGCTCATTGCGGCCCCCTCGGACGTACCAAACGAAGCAAGCACGAGACTTTCGGTCGAGGACGTATACGCACAGGAACTCGAAAGTCGGCTGATCACACTGTACATCAACGGCTTCAGCGAGATCGTCGTCGAAGCGAATCGAATCGCGACCGGCCAACGGCGGGTGGTCCGAGGGATGGCGACGGATCTCGTGGGTTTTGAAGTCAGTGCAGAAACCGAAGATCGGATCGTGCTCCGGGATTTTTTGGACTCCTCGGAGCTGTCGTTCCACAGCACGGTCATGCAGATGCGTCTGCTTGCGCTGTCGATGCTAGAGGACGTTACCGCAGGACTGCTCGATGGCGAGTCCGAACAGATCGACGAAATCGCCTCCCGTGACGACGATGTCGATCGGTTGTGGTACGTCACCTCGCGGCTGTTTCGGTCGGTTCTTCGGGACCCGCGTGCGGCCGCCGGTGTCGATCTCGACCGCGAGACCTGTTTCGATTACCGGACGTGTGCGAGACAGATCGAGCGCATCGCGGATCACACGGTCAAAATCGCGGGCCACGGAAGCGATCTCGGCGATCTTCCACAGGAGGTTCACGAACCGCTCTCAGCGCTCGAATCAGAATCACGGGCCGTCATCGAGAACGCGATGGACGCTTTTCTCGTCGAAGATCGGGATCGGGCGACTGAGCTTGCAACGGCGACCCTTACACGAGCCAGCGAAATGGATTCACACACGAGAACGATCGACGAACAGCTGAGAACGATCGATCCCGCCGACGCCCAACTACTGGGGCTGATCGTCGACTCGCTCTCTCGTATCGGGGATTATGGTGCGAACATCGCGGAAACCGCACTCCAGAAGGCCGCCCCGTCACCGGAGACGTATAGTAGCCGTTGAAACTGTTTGCACACTGCTTGCCCGTCCCGGCCGATGCTGCGGCCATCGGCCGGGAATCCGCATGCGAGTATGCAGTGACGTTCAACGGCTACTATAGGTTCTCGTTTTCTGTAACCCACATACAGTATCGATCGTAACCGATTGCCGATCTAACTCCGGAACGATCGGCGACCGGTGTATATCGGCGTACGATTGGGGCTGTACCACTCAATAGATCTATTATAAACGCTCATTCCGTCGCCGCGCGTGGGTCGAATCGATGGCACGCGAGAAAACGGTCACCTATGAGGGTCCAGACGGCGCAGAAACAACGGCTGTCGAGGATCTCGGTTACGATGAAATCACCGAATCCTGGCGGTTCGAGCGGGAATTGGACGGGGAGATCGAAACGGTTCAACTGCCCCAAAAACGGCTATATCGAATCACCCACACGCGCGAAGTCGAGGGGCAAACCGGTCGCGACGAGTACGGCCATCCGTAGCGGTACCGAGCAGTCCTGAGTACAACATAGCAGAATTTGGTTTCTATAAGTATATTATAAAATTACTTTATCTGATGTCGGAACCACACTGGTGATGTCCAATATACAGGGCAGAGATGGCGAGAAGGACAGTCAGAGCGCTTTCGCGAACCGACGAACGTTCATGGGTGCTGTTGGCGCGCTCGCGGGCGCGAGCGCGCTTGGCGGGAACGCCCTTGCGGGGGACGATCACGAGGGGAGCGAGAGCGAGGGCGATCGGGAGGGTGGGGATGCGCATAACGCTATCCTCGTGATTCCCGATGGTGGCGCGCAGGCTCATATTAGCGGCGCTCGATATCTGAAGGCGTACCAAGAGGATTCCGAAGAGTTCCCACTCAACATCACCCCCGGCGGGACGACGCTGCACGTCGATCGGGCCGAGCAGATCGGTGGTATGAGTACCTATCCGGACGATCCAGATCTCCTCGTCACGGACTCAGGTGCGGCGGGGTCCGCGATGGCCACTGGAACGAAAACCTATAACGGCGCGATCTCGGGAGTCGGAAGCGAAGACGACTTTACTCCCATCGGAACAGTGCTCGAAGCCGCCCATGAACAGGGGATGGCAACGGGGCTCGTGACCACGACCGAGATCACCCACGCCACGCCTGCAGTGTTCGCCTCACACGTCCCCGACCGTGGGATGGGCGAGGAGATCGCCCGCCAGTACGTCGAGAACGCGAACGTCGACGTGCTCTTGGGAGGGGGCAAGGACCACTTCGATCCCGACGAGCGCGCGGATGGCGAGGACATGATCGGGCAGGCTCAAGAACAGGGCTACCAGTACGTCGAAACCGCGGACGAGCTCGCGGGAATCGATTCAGGCAAACTGCTCGGGCTGTTCGGAAGCGAGACGGACCGTTCGACACACATGAGCTACTACGTCGATCGGGAATACGTCGACGACACCGACGAACCCGGACTCGTCGAAATGACCGAGAAGGCGATCTCGCTGCTCTCAGAGTGCGAAGAGGGCTTCTTCCTGATGGTTGAGTCGGGCCGGATCGATCATCAGGGGCACGCTCATGACAACACGATCACCCACGAACAGCTGGAGTGTGACGAGGTCTTCGGGACCGTGCTCGATTTCACGGAGGACGATTCGACCCCAGAGACGCTCGCGATCCAGGTCGCGGAAGCGGTCACGGACTACGGGCGGACCCTCGGCAAGCGCGGAGCGATCGTGCTCGCCGTCTACGGCGGACAGCCGATTCACCTCCAGCTCAAGGCGCTGCGCCGCGGCGTCCAGGTCGTGATCGGGACCCCCGGTCGGGTGAAGGATCACCTCGAGCGCGGCACCCTCGACCTGAGCGGCGTGCGGTTCTTCGGCCTCGACGAGGCCGACGAGATGCTCAAGATGGGCTTCATCGAGGACGTGGAGTGGATCCTGGACCACGCCCCCGCCGAGCGTCAGATCGCGCTGTTCTCGGCCACCCTTCCCCCGCCGATCCGATCGATCGCCGAGCGCTACCAGCGCCAGCCTGTCGACGTCTCCATCACGCACAAGACGCTGACCGTCCCGAAGACCGAGCAGCTGTGCCTGAAGGTCTACGGCATTCGCGAGAAGGACGAGGCCGTCGAACGCATCCTTCAGGCCGAAGACCACGAAGCGATCCTGATCTTCGCGGCCACCCGGGTGGCGTGCGAGGACCTGGCCAAGCGACTCCAGGCCCGCGGACAAGACGTCGAGAGCGTGCACGGCGGCATGAGCCAGGTGCAGCGGGAGTCGGTCGTGCGCCGGCTTCGCGCCAAGCGGACCCGCGTGATCGTAGCGACGGACGTCGCCGCTCGCGGCCTCGACGTCGACCACATCGGGCTCGTGATCAACTACGACCTGCCCCGCGACCGCGAGGTCTACGTGCACCGGATCGGTCGCACGGGCCGCGCCGGACGCGCCGGCCGCTCGATCAGCTTCTTTCGCCCACGCGACCGC
>JADFQH010000366.1:0-2003 GCA_022561895.1 Methanobacteriota archaeon
CGGCGTTCTTCTCGTCTGTGTGATCCTCCTCAGTTCGGCGCTCGGGCCCGTTCGCGTCGATCCGGTCGTCGTCGTGAAAATCCTGCTCAATGCGGTGGTTCTGCCCGTCGAGTTCGGGTCGACACCCGTAGGGATCGGCCCGCTTTCGATCCCGCTCCCGCAGGTCGCTTGGACGCCCGTGTTCGCGTTTTCGATCCCCGAGACCCACGAGACGATCGTCATGCGAATCCGCCTTCCGCGGGTGATCCTCGCCGCGACCGTCGGTTTTGCGCTCGCGGCCGCAGGGACCGTAATGCAGGGGTTCTTTCGCAATCCGATGGCCGATCCCTCGATCATCGGGGTTTCGTCGGGGGCGGCGCTCGGCGCGGTCGCCTCGATCGTCCTTCCGCTCTCGCTCGGGCTTCGCCCGATGGCCTTTCTCTGTGCAATCATCACCGCCTTCGCGGTCTATCTCGTCGCAAGCGAGGGCGGGCGCACCCCTGTCGCGACCCTGCTCCTTGCGGGCGTCGCCATCCAGACGTTTCTGGGCGCGATGATCTCGTATCTCCAGTTGAGTGCGGGCGAGAGCTTGGAACAGGTCGTCTACTGGCTGATGGGCCATCTCCATTCGAGTACGTGGAACGACGTGAGTCTCTCGCTTCCCGTGGTCATCGCGGTGTTCTTTCTCCTCTCGATCTACGCGAGCGATCTCAACGTTCTTCTTCTTGGCGAAGAGGACGCCCAGAATCTGGGGATCGAAGTCGAGCGCACCAAACGAATCCTGCTCGCGGCCGCGAGCGTTATCACGGCTGCCGGGGTGGCCGTCTCGGGCGTGATCGGTTTTGTGGGGCTGATCGTCCCGCATATGATGCGCCTGCTCGTCGGACCCGATCATCGTATTCTGCTTCCGACGAGTGCGCTCGCGGGCGCGGTCTTTCTCGTCGCGGCCGATACAGTCGCTCGGGCGGGTCCCGCAGAAGTGCCGGTCGGCATCGTTACCGCCGCACTCGGTGCGCCCTTTTTCCTCTATCTGCTTCGCACGCGGGAGGTGCATGCGCTGTGATCGAGATCAAGGATATGGACGTAGAGCTGGGCGGGATGGCCGTCCTCGACGCCGTGAGCACCACCATCGAGGACGGACGATTCATCGGTCTCGTGGGCCCGAACGGCGCGGGAAAATCCACGCTACTGCGGGCAGTGGGCGCGGTGTTGAAACCCGACTCGGGGACCGTGCTTCTCGATGGTGAGCGCGTTCATGCACTCCGTTCGCGGGCGGCGAGCAGGCGAGTGGCGACCGTGCCACAGGATACGAGCCTCTCGTTCGATTTCGATGTGCGTGACGTGGTGGCGATGGGGCGAACCCCCTATCGATCACGATTTCGTTCGAGCGCGGACGTGGACGGGGAGACGGCCGTCGCGGCGGCGCTTTCGAGAACCGACACTGAACCGTTCGCGGATCGCTCGATCAGCGCGGTCAGCGGCGGCGAGCGCCAACGGGTCGTTCTCGCGCGCGCGCTCGCACAGGACACCCCCGTACTCCTGCTCGACGAGCCGACGGCGAGTCTCGACATCAACCACCAGATCCGCACGCTCGAACTCGTCCGCGACCTCGCAAACGAGGGGAAAACGGTGATCGCGGCGATCCATGACCTGAACCTCGCCGCCCACTACTGTGATGAGCTGCTCTTGCTCTCGGAGGGAACGATCCTCGACAGCGGCGCTCCGGAGGAGGTGCTCACCGAGTCGAATCTAAAGGAGGCGTTCGACACCCGCGCGGTGGTCAGTCGCCACCCGGTCACGGGGGCGGTGTACGTCGCTGCGCTTCCCGAACGGAGCGGCGACCGCGAGGGCCGGGTTCAGATCGCGCGATTCGGACGTCTGGTAATCGCCAACATCTACTTTCCCAACGGCAACGGCAAGGAGCGAGACAACAGCCGCGTCCCTTACAAGCTCGATTTCTACAGGACGCTGTTCGAGCGAGTTCAGCGCCTCCGCCGTAGCGGTGCGCGCGTTCTGGTCATGGG
>JADFQH010000366.1:2013-2590 GCA_022561895.1 Methanobacteriota archaeon
CCGGGTTCACGTAATCGGCGGCGGTGCGAGCACGTCTCGACTGCTGTACGTCCTTTCTGCGGCGGGATACGAGGTCTCGGTCGGTGCGCTCGGACGGGGTGACTCCGATCTCGAAACGGCTCGGCTGCTCGGTCTCGATACCGTTTCGATAGAACCGTTCGCGCCGATCGACGGCGACACGCGCGAGCAGATAAGAGAACGGGTGGCTGCGGCCGACGTGACGGTCGTTGGCGATATCGAAGTCGGCTCGGGCAACCTCGCAAATCTGCGGTGTGCGCGCGCGAGCAACGCGCTCGTCGTCGTCGAGGATCGCCCGTTCGAGGAGCGAAACTACGCGGACGAGAACGCAACAGCGCTGTACGAGGAGCTCATCGAGCAGGGCGTGGTCGTTCGAGGGAACGAAGTACTGGGTGCGGTCGCGACGGCGATGGACCGAAACCCGTAATTTCACTCGCGTGAAGGGCGGTATCCTGTCGGACGTACGTCACGGAAGGGTTTCGTTTGATCGGTACAGCGAAATACCTCCAATCGCTACGTTCGACAGAATATGGCTTCGAAGTGGCGCGAACTCCTGCCG
>JADFQH010000367.1 GCA_022561895.1 Methanobacteriota archaeon
TCGATCCGTTCCCTGTTTTTCGCATACACCGTACTCATCGCCAGATCAACGTCGCTGGTCGAGGTCCCCAACTCGACCATCGCATCGGTGAGCGCCTCACCGCGGATGCCGCGCCTGCGGACGCTCGCGATCGTCGGTGCGCGCGGGTCGTCCCAGCCGTCGAGTTCGCCGGCTTCGATCAGCTCTCGAATCCGGGAGGTGCTCATCTTCACGTCGTAGGCGTCGATCTGGACGTGGCCCCAGTGGATTACTTCCGGGTACTCCCAGTCGAAGTAGTCATAGAGAAAGCGCTGGCGCTTTGCCGAATCCTGAAGGTCGATCCCGCGGATGATGTGAGTGATCTCCGTGAGATGGTCGTCAATGGCCGACTGAAAGTCGAGCATCGGCCAGCAGCGGTACTCCGAGGCTTCCTCGCGCGGGTGCGGGCGATCGACCATCCGGAAGGCGACCCAGTCCCGGAGCGCGGGGTTTTTGTGGGTGATATCGGTGAGCACTCTGAGAACGATCTCGCCGGCGTCGTACTCGCCGTTCACCATCGCCTCGAACTCATCCATACTCTCCTCGACGCTTTTGTCGCGGTGCGGACAGGCCTCGCCGCTGTTTTTCAGCTCCGAAAACGTCTCCGCAGGGCACGTACAGGTGTAGGCTCCGCCGAGATCGATCAGCTCGCGTGCGTGCTCGTAATATGTTTCGACGCGATCAGACGCGCGGATCACCTCGTCGGTCTCGAAGCCGAGGTATTCGATGGCATCGAGAATCGCGTCGTAGGCCGCGAGATCCGGGCGTTTGGTCACGGGATCGGTGTCGTCGAACCGACAGAGCATCGATCCGTCGTACCGTTCTTTGTAGGTGCCGATCACCGCGGGCATCCGGGCGTGTCCGAGATGCCACGGCCCGTTGGGGTTGGGCGCACACCGCATCCGGATCTCGTCGTACTCTTCGGCGTTCGGTAGGTCGGGCAGGGTGTGCTCGTCTTCGTCCTCCTCTGCTTCTAGTTCTTCTATAAGCTCGGGAGCGAGTTCGTCGAGTCGATCGCGGCGTTCGTCCTCGGAGAGGTCGTTGACCCGCGAAACGGCAGGTGCAGCGACACCTGGAATCTCGTCGCCGTGGGGTCGAAAGTCGGGGTTTTCGCCCATCAACGAGCCCATGATCGCGCCGACGTCCGCCTCGCTTTCGTGTTTGAGGGCGTTGAACAGCGCGTGTTTTTCTGCCTCCTGTTCGATTCGCTCTCGAAGCTCCTGATCCATTACCCGGAGTTCGCGCGAATGGGTGAAAAGGAAAGTGATCCTCGTAGACTGACGAAGCAACACGACTTTACTGGAGAGTCGAGTCACCAGTAGTACCGTCGATGAGTAAAGACCTGTCGGAAACGCCACTTACGGACTGGCCAACGAAACGCCATGAGATAACGTATTAGGAGGCGCGTGCCGTGTTAGAGGCTCAACGTGAATCCCTCACAGACATTGACGATAAAGCAATGCGAACAGTTCGTACAACAGTCCTACTGCTTGGAATTTTTGTTTCTGCTATAGAAATCGGTGAACTTACAGTTACAGCGTGGCTCGCATATCTCGGCGGAATCATGCTGGTGGTCTCGCTTCTCCTCGGGTTGGCGACGTATGACGAATCCGACCCGTATCTCGGACCGAGTAGTGGGTACGTTCGCCAACTTCTTGATGATGATTTCGAGGACAATACTTGGAACGAAGATCTGATTACAACGTTTGCCTACTGGATCGAAGAAAACGGACAGACGGTTCGACGGAACAGCCGTCTACTTCGGTGGACACAGATTTCGTTGTTTCTTGATATACTCATCGTCGTTCCCGCCATAGTCTTTTAGTGGGTGTGGCGCAAGCAGATATATATGACAGAGATCCGATCAGAAAATCCGGCCGAAAAGGGACAGCGGAGCCACAAAGGCTCCGCCTTTCTCTCACGCCTGTTTGGCTGGCGCGACTCTTCGATTGAGGAGTATGAGGAGGCAGTAGGTAAAAAGTAGAGTTTGGTTGCTAGAATACCGTTATGCTGAGTATGGTTAGGAGAGATGAACAACAAACCACGGAATGATCGTAGCACAGTCGAATGGTCGGATGAGGACCTCTCAGCGGTTTCGTGGGACGAAATCGAAGCAGTAAAGCAAACGACCTCGCTTCAGTGTCTCTCGATCTTCGAAAATCATCGTGATGAACTCCCTTCCGTGAGTTTTCAGACCGCCGTTGATACCCTGTACAACGACTGGAAGCAAAGCTACGGTGCAGATCGCGGTCCGGATCAGGGTACAGCGTATATTTTTGCGTACTTGCTCGAAAACACGAGATAGCCATGCCGAAGCGGTTTTCAGTAGCGGAGCGAAAACCATCGCCAGACGACTTAGAAGAACTGTTCTGGGACGAGGGAGTGCTCGGCTGGTGGATCGCCATGATCTACGGCGTTCACTACAGCCTCGTTATGTTCTGGATGCGAGAAGAGAAGATTCCGCTGATGCGTCGAAATCTCTCGGACGAGCTGCTCGAACAGATCGACGAGCGATGATTGCTGTGCGGAAGGCGGACCGCGAGCGCTCCGCGCTCGCGGCTTTTTGTCG
>JADFQH010000368.1 GCA_022561895.1 Methanobacteriota archaeon
CGGAACACGAACCCCGGATGCGCCGTCGCAACGACGATCTTTCCACAATCGAGACATTCGTACTGCGAACTATCCGCCGGGTCAGCCATACCATCTTTCATGGATGATCGTCCGTCTCGCCACTACATAGTATTAATGACCTTATGTCATATTAACCCGTTAAAGGAAACGTTTCTGAGGGGTAGTGTTATCGGCGTGTAGTCGTCCGAAATCATATCAGCAATCGGTGTTTCGTTACGTTTAACCCCTATCTCGGTGAATTCGGGTAGTATGTTCGAAGAAGCGAACCCGTTCGAGAGTCTACAGGAGCAGATCGACGATGCCGGAGCAGCTCTCGACCTGGATGCCGATATACTCGAACGGTTGAAACACCCTGAGCGAGTCTTGGAGACGAACCTCACGGTCGAATGGGACGACGGTTCGCTCGAACGGTTCAAGGCGTTTCGCTCGCAGTTCAATGGGGATCGCGGTCCGTACAAAGGCGGAATTCGCTACCATCCGAACGTCTCTCGGGACGAGGTGAAGGCGCTCTCGGGGTGGATGGTGTATAAATGCGCCATGGTCGGTATTCCCTACGGTGGCGGCAAAGGCGGTATCGTCATCGACCCGAAGGAGTACTCCGAGGGCGAACTCGAACGGATCACTCGTGCGTTTGCGACCGAACTTCGGCCGTTCGTCGGCGAGGACAAGGACATCCCCGCTCCCGACGTTAACACCGGCCAGCGCGAGATGAACTGGATCAAGAACACCTACGAGACACTAGAGAACACTACCGCACCGGGAGTCGTCACCGGCAAGGCAATCGAGAGCGGCGGCAGCGAGGGGCGGGTCGAAGCGACCGGCCGCTCGACTATGCTCACCGCCCGCGAGGCCTTTGAGTATCTCGGGCGGAGTATTTCAGGAGCGACCGTCGCAGTACAGGGCTACGGCAACGCCGGCTGGATCGCCGCGAACTTACTCGAGTGTAACGGCGCGACCATCGTTTCAGTTTCCGACTCCTCGGGTGCGATCTATAACGAATCCGGACTCGACACGCAGGCCGTGCGCCATCATAAAGACGACACCGGCAGCGTCATCGGTTTCAATGACGCGGACGAGGAACTCGCCGACGAGGAGCTGCTGACCCTCGACGTGGATCTCCTCATTCCTGCGGCACTCGAAAACGCCATCGACGAGGAGCTGGCCCACGAGGTCCAGGCCGACGCGATCGTCGAGGCGGCAAACGGCCCGCTGACGCCCCGAGCCGACGACGTGCTCACCGAACGCGACGTGGCTGTGTTCCCCGATATTCTCGCGAACGCCGGTGGCGTCACCGTCAGCTACTTCGAGTGGGTCCAGAACCGCCAGCGGTTTTACTGGGATGAGGATCGAGTAAACGAGGAACTCGAAACGGTGATCGTCACCGCATTCGAGGATCTCGTCTCCGCATACGAAAGTTACGACGTACCGAACTTCCGCACCGCGGCCTACGTCGTCGCGCTCGAACGGGTGGTTCAAGCGTTCGAAGAGGGTGGGACTTTTCCCTAACCGCGAAAGCCCTCAGAACTGACTGGCGTGTATGCTCGCGGCTTCGCCGTCTTCTCGCAGCTCCGCCGCTCACGAGTCGTTCCCCCCCGTTCGCTACGCGCGGTTCTCGCTTCGTCTTCGCGCGGTTGCACCGCGCGAATGGTCTGTGAGACCGGAGGTCTCGCGCTACTCGCTTTCCGAGGCGTGTAGCGCCTCGCTCTCCTCGCCCTTTGCATGTTCAAGAAAATCGCTTCGCGATTTTCTTTGACTGCCGAGGCCCGGCAAGTCGCGATGCGCTACTCCCGTTCGCCAGCGAGATCGCGTTGCGATCTCGCGCTGGCCACCGCACAGCGCTCCGCGAAAGCGAATCACAACACACTACACCCCGCCTCCGCGTATGGCGACCTATGGCACGCGTCAATCAGGTCGTTTCGGACAAGGGAATCGGGCTCGGGTTGCTCTTCGGACTACTCGCGGTCGGCGGAACGCTCGCAATGCTCGCTGTTCCCGGCGGGCTGGTCGGCGCGTGGGGGTTTGCAGCGGCGATGATCGCGGGGCTGATCCTGATCGTGGCCGTGCACGTCTACGCGTAGGCGGGAAATGTTAAAGACCGTCTGTCCCCTACCTCCTCGTAATGAGCGACATCACGGACGAGGACCAGCGCATTCTCGCCTACCTCC
The DNA here is from genome assembly GCA_022561895.1 of Methanobacteriota archaeon. Lineage (GTDB taxonomy): Archaea > Halobacteriota > Halobacteria > Halobacteriales > Halalkalicoccaceae > Halalkalicoccus. The sequence goes on from JADFQH010000368.1 coordinate 2,187, forward strand.
GTGACAGCGTTTCGACCGGGGAGGGCTACTTTCGGTCGAAGAACATCGCAAACGCGCTTGGTCTCTCTTCGAAGCAAGTCGGCGCACGGCTCCCGTATCTCGCCGAGAAAACCGACGAGGTCGAGATCGAAAAGTGGGGGCGATCGCGCTCGACGACGTGGAAAGTCACGCTGAGCTGATCCAGCGGCTTTTTGATCACGGAGTCCCGTTTTCAGGTATGACTGTCCGGGTTGAACGACGCTTTACGCTGCCAGCGACGTGCGAAGAGGTCTGGGAGTTCATCTCGGACATCAGTAACTCCGACCAGTGGTTGGCCGGGGTATCCGAACCGGTGCTGGCAACTGAGGGGGAAATCGCTCGAGGGTCCACCTTCAATTGCAAATACCGTTTTGACAACAAG
>JADFQH010000369.1 GCA_022561895.1 Methanobacteriota archaeon
CGACGCTCCACGGGTGGACGATTCTTTGTGCACTGTTGCTCATTACGGCCCGTACGTCCGCGCCACGCCGCCGGAGTTCGTGGGCGATCTCGACTACTTTGACCGCGGCGATCGACCCCGTGATTCCGAGGGCGACGTTCACTCCCGAGAGCATTCACTCGCGTTTCTCGTTGCGGCGAGTTAAACGTAGCCGGTCGCCACCAGTGGTCGCTTCGGTCATGAAAACGCCTCGTGCATTCACTATTATTTACTAGTACAGGATGACAAACAAATCTAGATCGCTAATAAATATAATATAGATGCTATCCGTGGTATGATCAGACTCCGGGACGGCGGCCGGTACGGCCGGCGGGAAGGGAGTCGGTGATACCATGAGCAACAGCGATAGCAACAGGCAGAAAATGCCACGACAGGCGACAGATTTCTCAACGACAGTAGGGTATCTCCCGGTCAACGACGAGGACGGGACGGATACCGCACGGACGACAGACGTCTCGACGAACAGTAGAACCGTCAACAGACGACAGGTGCTGAGTGCAACAGGAGCGGCGATCGTCGGCGGGTTCGTGATGAGCGGGAGCGCCGCGGCGGATGAACATCCCAGTTCGTTTTCGACCGATCTCTCGGGCGATGCGGAGGTTCCCCCGGTCGAGACGAACGCGAGCGGCTGGGCGAGCTTCGAACTGAGCGAGGACGGCTCGGAAGTTCATTTCGAGGTCTATATCGACTGCATTCGGAACGTGAATCAGGGCCACATCCACCTCGGGGGCGAGGACGAGAACGGACCCGTCGTGGTCTGGCTCTATCCACAAGAAACGCAGGAACCCGAGACGATCGAGGGCCTACAGCGAGAGTTCACGCTCGCTGAGGGCACGCTCACCGAGGAGGATCTCGTGGGTCCGTTCGAGGGTGAATCGCTCGACGCGCTCGCAGAGGCGATGGAAGCCGGCGAGACCTACGTGAACATCCACTCCGAGCAGAATCCCGACGGCGAGATCCGGGGACAGATCGAAGTCGACGAGGCTCCCGAAGAGCCGGTCGAGGCAGCTGTAGAAGAGGAGGAAGAGGAAGAAGAAGTAGACGAGGAGCCCGAAGAAGAGGTAGACGAAGACTCAGAGGAGGAAGAGCCGGTTGAAGACGGTGAAATCTCGGTTTCTAGCACCAATGTAGCAACTGGACGGGATGTCAGCCAAGAATCCGTAACTTTCCAGAACACCGGTGACGGTGATCTCGACCTTTCGGGCTGGTCGGTCACCGACCGCGAAGACGGTGGGACCGGTTCGGTCTACACCTTCTCGGACTTCACCCTCGAAGCCGGTGCGGAGGTGGAACTGATTACCGGTGATGGAAGCGACAGTGACGACACTGTCCACTGGGGACTTGGCGCGCCGCGCTGGAATCAGGACGGCGATACGATCGTCGTAACTGATGCAAGCGGCAGCGAAGTGCTTGCTCACGAGTACGGCGGTGGCGCTCCGTCCATCCAGATGTTCTTCAATCAGGTCCGCGCGCTGTTCGCCTAAACAGCCGCTCTCCATTTTTCGGCAAACCGTGCGACTGCACGTTATAGACTGATCGTACTATACGGAAAGGTGATACTACTGTCGGTCCAGTTCGTGGTATGGCTCGTCCGTCAGCTACCCGATCTCTCGGGATCGTTGGCTCCCTCGCTCTGTTCGTCGGCGCGTACCTGCCGTGGGTCATAGCGAATCCGTCTTACGAGACGGTCAACCTGATTCGCTATCTCGGAATGGGATGGGGGATCACTGACGTGCTGAAGCTTGCCGTGCTCTGCTGTGGGCTCGTTGCACTCGCCCTGATTGCGCTCAGTTACTGGAAATCGCTCGGGAGGATCTCGTCAGGTTTTCTCGCCGCGACCGGCGCGATTTCACTACTGCTTTCGATCGGTGTGTTTCTGGAGTACACCATATCGGGCATGTTTATTGCGTGGTTCGGCTGCCTCGTTTCGGGAATCGGTGGCTGCTTCGTGCTCTTCGTCGGCGTATCCGAGTTCAGGGCCGCACTGCCGTTCCGGTAGACATTAACAGCTCGTATCGCAAATCGAGGTTATTCGTCCGCTACACTCGGATGTGGCGTCGGCTCTCCCTCATGTGGCTCCGCGAACCACTCGGTCATCGTCTCGCGGCTCTTTGCTGCTCGACGTTCGCGCTCCTCGTCACTGATCTCCTCACAGCCCGGTGGAACGTCGCGCCCTCTGTCCGTGAAGTAGCCCTCCGGGGCGACCCAGTCGTTGTAGAAGTGTACGTCCGAATCGTGAATGAGCGCCAGCGCCACCTCCGCGGACGACGGTGATCACGCCGCCCCCGGCGCAGCGCCCGACGGTCAGAGTGGAGCAGCTTCGGGTGGGCGACTGTGTGGAGGTTCAGCAGACCCAGCCTGACCCCAACAGGGGGCCCGACACCAACGTCATCCTCATATTCCCGGTTCGATGCGAGGTCCGCGACGGGGTATTCCGGGTAGACCAGATCTTGTCGACCGATTCCTGCCCTACGCAGGCACTGTTCAACAGACAAGAAACGATTTTTGCCTGCATATC
>JADFQH010000053.1 GCA_022561895.1 Methanobacteriota archaeon
GTTGGTCGATGCGGGTTTTGCGGCCGATACGCAAGAAGCCGCCCCGCCGGTCGATGATGCCTCTCTCCAGGAGGTCGTCCCGCGTGCCGACGGCGTAATAGGCCTCGCGCAACTCGGTATTCTCCTCGACGAGCACCGTGTTCTCCTGTTCGAGATCGTCGATGTGCGCGAGCATGATGTCGGCTTCCCGGCGCAGGGCAAGGACGGTCTGCTCCTTCTCCTCGATCAGCTCGTTGAGTTTCCGGATCGTTACCTCGAAACTGGAGACGTCCACGGACCGCGACCGGGCAATCCGGTTGAGTTCGGCGCGCTGGCGTTCGAGCGCTTCGCGTTGTTGTTTGCTCTTTTCGATGTAGCCTTCGATGGCCGCCAGGTTGTCCTGGATGCGCTGCCCGATGGACCTCCCTGTAGCAACATCTCCAGATTCGTTTGCCTCGATCTCCAGATGGATCTGGTGGATCATGCCTTCCCGCTCGGTGATGGCCTGGAGATCCTTCAGCGTTTTGTTGATCAGCGTGACGTACTCTTCCAGAAACTCGTGCTTGAGCCGGGCTTCCTCTTCGAGCTCGCTGGTGCGCTGCTGTAGCGAATCGACGCGGGCCTCCATCACGAGCGTACGCTGGTTATCCTCGACGAGGACCTCGCTGGCGTCGGATTCGAGGCATCCGCTGACTACCAGAGCACATCCGAAGACGATCAGGACAAGGACTCTATTCATGGGGTTCTCCTTTTATTGACCACCACCAACGGGCGCTGTTCACGGTGCGATAGCGAAGCCAGCACGACCTCGTCGGCCGTCGCCCGAGCGATGTACAGCACGTAGTGGCTTTCGAGATCGATGTAGCCGGTGGCCTTGTTGTAGTGTCCGGTGCCGTCCACGTGGTGGGCTTTCCAGTTGACGGAATACACGAAACGCGCTTCGGCGCTGTCGGGGTGGGCATCGAGCGAGTCGATGATCAGCGCCATGGGCTCGCGGTCGCCGTCGAGCGAGGTGGTGTAGCCGGTGTAGAAACTCCCGTCGGCGCACTCGACGATATAGATGTGATGGCTCATAGAAGGAGGCTTCGCGTGGTGCTTGTGTTACGGTACGGGTTGCCTCAGGGGGCATTTATGCCTTTCGCGCACGGAGTCTCGCCGCTTCCGCGATGCCTGCGTTCGCCGAGCAGCTTGGACAGGCGTAGATTCGCCCGTGCTCGTCGGCGAACACACGCTCGAACCGCTCCGAGACGTGCGCGTCGCAGTGATTGCAGTGTGGCATTCACGTTCACCCGGCAGGACCGCCATGCCGGTAGCTAACACTACGGGAAGGGGTAATAAATACTCTTTCCAAAATCGGTCCAAAATTCGCATTTTGGAAAGAGTAGGTCGTTATTCGGGAAAATATTGCCTGTAGAGAGAAACTACAGATCGGATCCGGGATGAACCTGTTGTCGATACCGAAATCACCGCCGGCCATCCGCGATCGCCGTGGCGATCAGCCCCGCTTGTGTGCCCGCGACGAACCCCGCATCGATGTTCACCACCGAGAGCACGCTACAGGACTGAAGCATCCCCATGAGGGCCGCCTCGCCGTTGCCCCCGTAGCCATACCCGCTCGACACCGGCAGCCCGATCACCGGAGCCGAAACGAGACCGGCGACGACGGTGGGCAAGGCCCCTTCGCGACCGGCGGCGACGACGAGTACGTCCTGTTCTCGGAGGGCAGGCAGCTGATCGACGACCCGCGAGAGGTTCGCCACGCCCACGTCCTCGATCCGCTCGACACTCGCACCGATTTCGGCCGCGACGACCGCCGCCTCACCCGCTGGCTCCCCGTCGGCAGTCCCCCCGGTGACGACCCCGACGCCGGCGTCGATCTCGTGTTCCTCGAACTCGGGCGCATGAGCCACGAGACAGCGCGCACGTTCGTGATACGTTGTTTCACCCTCGACATGTCCTTCGAGCGTGGTTGCCGCCTCGCTCGTGACCCGTGTAACGACGGCCCGTCCTGTCGTACTGAGCGCCGCTCGGACGAGCGTGGCGATTTCGTCCGTTGTTTTTCCGGGGGCGAAAATGCCTTCGGGAACGCCGCGGCGCTGTTCGCGGGCGGCGTCGAAGCGGCCCGCGTCGGTCGTCGCGTAGCCTGCGAGGCGCGCCTGAGCCTCCTCGGAGCTTAATTCGCCCGATGAAACGTCTTCAAGAATGTCGCGAAGTCCCATATTCGGGGGATAGACCCCCAGCTATTCCTATTCATCGCCTTCAGAACGCGCCGATTTACGAAAGCTTATAAAGGCGGCCGGAAAACGGGCATTCGTATGGCAGATCTGATCGTCAAAGCCGCCGTAAAGGATGCACTGTCCGACCACAACGTCTCCTCCGACTTCTACGATGCACTCGACGAGGAAGTCGAGGAGCTTCTCGACGACGCAGCCCGTCGTGCCGAGGACAACGACCGAAAGACGGTCCAGCCCCGCGACCTGTAAGGCTGCCACGCCCTTTTCGATTATTTTCACGTCGATCAGCGACTGCGTTCTTCGACACCTTCGTCCGTACCGACGTAGATCTCATCGGCCAGCCCGACGAACAGACCGTGTTCGATCACGCCCGGAATCCCCGAGAGGGCATCAGCGAGGTCGGCTGGCTCCTCGATCCGGCCGAAATCGCAGTCGAGAATGAGGTTGCCGTTGTCGGTGACGATGGGGCCGTCCTTGCGCTCGGCCGCCCGCAACGCGGGTTCGCCGCCGAGATTTCGAACCGCCGCAGAAACCGGCGTTCGAGCAGTTGAAAGGATTTCGAGCGGAACCGGACGGTCGAGTACCGCCGCTTCCTTCGAGGGGTCGGCGACCACGACGAACCGCGCGGCGGCACTGACGACCAGTTTTTCTCGGGTGTGGGCTCCACCGCCGCCCTTGATCAGGTCGAACTCGGCGACCTGATCCGCGCCGTCGATAGCGAGATCGGGAGTGGCATCATCGAGCGTGACGAGCGAAATCCCCGCCTCGCGGGCGAGATCCGCGGACTGATAGGAGGTCGGGATTCCCCGAATATCGAGGCCCTCGCCCACTCGCTGTTCGAGCGCGCGGATTGCATGGGCCGCGGTGGAGCCGGTTCCGAGACCGACGGTCATGCCGTCCTCCGCGAGCGAAGCGGCCGCCTCGCCCGCGTTCTGCTTTGCCCCCTCATTCCCGCCGGTGGTCTTCATGGGCGGGCGGTCGGGCTACCGGGAAAAAAACGTTTCAGTCCTCCGACGAGGGGCGACTCGACACGGTGTGCTATCGCAAGCGAAACGAACGAGACGGCCGGCGTTGTCTTTTTAGCCGCGATGGCACTTACCGAAATCGAGCATCTGAGCGACGAGATGGCAGAATGCATGGACAACTGCCTCGAGGCCGCCCAAGCCTGCGAGAACTGTGCGGACGCCTGCGCCGAAGAGGGTGAGGAGATGGCCCGGTGTATCCGGCTGTGTCGGGACGTTGCCGATCTGACGACGCTGCATGCCCGCTTTATGGCGCGCAACTCGGGCTATCACGCCGAACTCGCGGCGGTCTGTGCTGACGCCTGTGAGGAGTGTGCCGAAGAGTGTGCGAACCACGATCACGACCACTGTCAGCTCTGTGCGGAGGTCCTTCCTGACTGTGCCGAAACCTGTCGCGAGATGGCGGCGTAGGAGAAGGGTCATACTTCCCCCACTCGAACCACCATCGTGGACGCGACTGGGGAGGAGCCAGCGGTGGTTCTCGACGGAGTGACCAAAACCTACCGGCTAGGCGAGCCGATCGACGCCCTTTCGTCGGTCTCGCTCTCGGTTCCGAACGGATCGTACACCGCGATCATGGGGCCGAGTGGATCCGGAAAGAGTACGCTGATGAACCTCGTGGGCTGTCTGGATCGGCCCACCGACGGACGAGTGTTGGTTGACGGCCGTGACGTGGGCGCGCTGAGCGAGCGCGACCGGACGGCGCTTCGCGGGCGGACGGTGGGGTTCGTCTTTCAGACGTTCAATCTCATGCCGCGACTATCGGCCCTCGAAAACGTTTCCCTGCCGCTGGTGTTTCAGGGGGTGAGCCGACGCAAGCGCCGCGAGCGAGCCGGTGAACTGCTTTCGCGCGTCGGTCTCGGAGAACGGACCGATCACCGGCCGAACCAGCTCTCGGGAGGACAACGCCAGCGCGTCGCCATTGCCCGCGCGCTCGTCGCCGATCCTGCGATCGTGCTCGCGGACGAACCGACCGGCAACCTCGATACCGGCACCGGGGATGAGGTTCTCGAACTGTTCTGCGAGCTACACGGCGAGGGCCGAACGATCGTGGTCGTCACCCACGAGCGCGACGTGGCGGAACACGCAGAACGGATCGTCCACGTGCTCGATGGCGAAATAGAGGGGATCGAAACGCTCGGAGCACACCGGCCGGTCGGGACCGAGACGTGAGACTTCGCGAGTCGTTTTCGATGAGCCTGCGCGCGATCAGGAGCCACCCCCTCAGATCCGCACTGACGACTCTCGGGGTGCTGATCGGTGTCGCGGCAGTCATCTCCCTTGTGATCCTCGGGGCGAGCCTGCAAGCGGAGGTGATCGACGAGGTCGGCGGCGAGGACGCCACGCAGATCTATCTCTGGAACGCGCCCGAGGACGCACAGGGACCGCCCGGTTCGGGTGCACGCGCCGTGTTCACCGAAAGCGATATCGATGAACTGCGTGGAATAAACGGCGTCGAAGGAGTCGCACCCTACGCCCCGATCGGCGTCGATAGCCTCGGCCACGGCGGGGATACCGTCGCCGGTGGCGATACGATTGCAACTGATCCGTCCTACTTCGCCGAAGAAGCCATCGCCGAAGGGCGCGCCTTCGAGCAGGGCGAACCCGAGATCGTGCTGACGCCACAGGCCGCAGAAGGGTTCGACGAAGAGCCCGCCGTCGGCGATCAGGTGACGATCACGTTCGACGATGGATCGGAGGCGGAGCTAACAGTCGTCGGGATTCTCGATAGTTCGGAGGCTCGAAGCCCGTTCGATGGCTTTGGCGAGGGATCGCGGCTCTACGTCCCGACGGAGCCGTACTCACGGACGACGACCGAGAGCGTTGGCGACGAACAGCGGGTCTATGCACAGGTCGTCGTGAGCGCGGAGGGTCCCGAAACCGTCGAGAGCGTCGGGGTAGATCTCGAAGAGTACCTCGAAACCGAGTCGGATGCGGCCACCTTGCTGCCCGGTGGGTTCGTCTTCGAGATCCAAACCAACGAAGAGCTACTCGAACAGGTGAACGACCTGCTCGCGACACTGACGGGCTTTATCACCGGAATCGCACTCATCTCGCTTCTCGTGGGATCGATCGGAATTGCCAACGTGATGCTCGTCAGCGTGACCGAGCGCACCCGCGAGATCGGGATCATGAAAACCGTTGGCGCACAGAACAGAGACGTTCTCCAGCTCTTTCTGACCGAGGCCGCGATCCTCGGGCTGCTCGGTGCGGCCGCGGGCGCGCTCGTCGGCTTTGCCGGCGGCTACATTGCGACCCAGTTCATCGAACTCCCCTTCGTTGCCCCGCTCGAATGGGCGATCATCGCCGTCTGTGTCGGCATTTTCGTGGGGATCGTCGCTGGACTCTACCCGGCGTGGAGCGCCGCCAGAACCGATCCGATCGACGCGCTTCGCTACGAGTAACGACTGGAAGAACGCTGTTCATATGAAATACGGGCCGCAACGGTTACGATGTTGGGATCTAACCCCAACAGCAGGGACGATGCCCGCGAGGTCGCTCATCGACGAAGGGGACACGAAGCCGGACGGACGTCGGTACGAGATGGTCGCCTGAGCCGTTCCGGAAACCGACGAGTATCCGGAGGGCGTCAAGTACAGCTTCCAGTATATGAGCGCTGAGAACGACACGCTCCTCCGGTTCGACGACGCACCGCATCACCCCGAAATCGCCCATCACCATCGACACCGATCGGACGGCGAAATCGAGCCAGTAGCGTACACCGGGCTGCGTGGTCTCGCTGAACAGTTTCTGAACGAGGTGAACGAAATCCATGAGCAACGAACCGACTGACGGCGACCACTCACACGAGGAGTATATCCCCGATCCGGAGGACGCCGAACACCCGTCCACACTGCGTATCACGTCGCTGCCGGAAGAGGAATCAGAAAAAGCGTCCTTGGACCGTATCGAACGCTGGGAGCGGGGCGAGGAGCTGCCGCGTGTCCTCAATTTCCAGGATCCCGCCCGCCTTCGCGAACTCCTGACCCACCGTCGGATGGAGCTACTCGAAGCCGTACTGGAAAAGCCACCGGAGAGCATGCGCGATCTCGCCGACCGACTGGACCGGGACATCCACGACGTTCACAGCGACTTGCACCTGTTGGCCGAGTATCGGATCATCCACTTTCGAGAGAACGGACGCGCAAAGCAGCCGTACGTTCCATACGAGCGGGTCCGGATCGAAGTCGAGTTCGGAAAGCCATCGGAAAGAAGCTCGGAATCCACTGCTCGGGCCTAACAGTTTGTCATACTGTCGGCTGTACGTGCCGAAACACCACCAGCAACGAGGAGCCAAAACGCCGGCGGTATCAGCCGGGTCATCACAAACCATCTCAAAAGAGTTACAGCCGACAGTATCAGGAGCGATCGCCGATGGCGAGCCATACCGCCAGCCCGCCGCTTATGCTGACGAAACCCGCGAGCAGGACGAACAGTGCCGCCATCGAGCCGTAGGTGAGCACCCCGCCGGCGGCGGTCGCGCCGAGCGCGCCGAACCCGAAGATCGCCAGATACGAATAACCAAAGGTGAGTCCGCGAACGTCCGGGTCCGAGTAGCTCGCGACGAGCGCCTGTCCCAAGGGCTGGATCGCAAACAGGGCGAGGGCGAGGGCACTCCCCACCAACGCGAACGCACCCAACCCGACGCCGATCGCCGGAACGAACAGGAGGGTGGTCGCCGCGAGCGTCAGCAGGACGCCCGCGAGCGCGACTTCCGGACGAACGCGGTCGGCCAGCCGGCCCCCGGCGTACTGGCCGAGAACGCCAACGAGCAACAGCCCCACGTACACGTAGCGGGCGGGGTCGAACTCGTCGCTCGCGGGACCCTCGATACCGAGTTCGACTCCCGCCAGCGGTGGGGCAAGCAGCTCCCCCAGCACCTCGGGAAGGAACGTCAGCAGCCCCCGATAGTAGAGTCCGTCGAACGTGACGATCAGCAGGACGACCGCGAAGCCGACGGTGAACAGCGCTCGTGTATCGTCGAGAAATGCGGCGAGCGAGAGCCCGCCGTTGGTCCTCCCGGTCGAAACAGCGGCCCGTTCGTCGAACGAGACGGCGAGGCCGGCGGCGATCCCGACGAGCGCGGGGGCAACGAGCAGAAGCGCGACGGCTCGCCAGTCAAAGACGAGCAAGAGCAGGGCGGTCAGGAGCGGGCCGAGCGCGATCCCGACGTTGCCGGCCGCGCCGTGGTAGCCAAACCCCTTCCCCTGCTCGCGGACGCCGTTGCTGATCAGCGCGAGACCCGCGGGATGATAGACGCTCGCGGCGATCCCCCACAGACAGAGCGCGATCGCGAGCGCGGGGATCGAGGGCGCGAGGCCCAACAGGACGAACGACGCGCCCATCCCAGCGAGACTGGCGATGATCAGCGTTCGCGAGCCAAAGCGGTCGGTTAACAGTCCGCCGGGCAGTGCGCCGAGACCGAACAGGCCGTAGCCCAGCGAAACGACCGCGCCGAGAACCGCTGCCGTGGTAGAAAATTCGACGAGCCACACGGTCAGGAGAATGGGGATCGCGAGTTCGTAGGTGTGGACCGTCGCGTGGGCGATCATCACGAAGCCGACGATCGAGCGGTCGTTCCCGTTCACGGCCGCAGGACACAGCGAGGGATAAAGGTTCGTTCGGCTTCTACTCCAGTCGGTCCGTGATCGCCTCGTGACTGTACGCGAGCGAAAGCTGGCGCGAACGCCCGCGTCCCTCCATCTCGGCGTATGAGGTCTCGACGATCCCTAACTGTTCGAGCTTGTTGATGATCTCCGAATACCGGGTGTAGCCGAGATCCGTTTCTTCACTGAACGCCTCGTAAACCTCGCCCGCCTGCTCGCCGTCGTGAGTGAGAAGCACGCCCACGAGCGCTCTCTCGCTGTCGGTGAGGCCGCGCAGGCTCCGGGAGAGGTGGACGTACTTCGACTGCTCGTAGGCCTCCTCGACATCCTCCGTCGTAACTGTGCGACTGGCGCGCATCTCCGCGTTCAGCCCCGCTCGGCGGAGCAGGTCGATCCCGACCCGGAGGTCGCCGCTGTCGCCGGTGAATTCGGCGACGCGATCGAGAACGGTGGGAGAGACGACGCCGTCGTGAAAGCCCCGATTGATTCGCTCCGTAAGGATGTCCGCGATCTCGCCGGTGTCGTAGACCGGGAAATACACCTCCTCGGGGCGAAAGACGCTCTGGACGCGCGTATCCAGCTCCTCGATGGTGTCGAGGGCGAGATCCGAGGAGATGACGATCACGCCGATCCGCGCGCCGGCGTGGGCTTCGTGGGCACGAAGTAATGAATAGAGCGTGTCACTGGCCTCGTTCTCGTAGAAGAGATAGTTCACGTCGTCCAAGGCGACGACGAGCACCTCGTCGGCCTCGACTAACCTGTCTGCGACCTGTCCGAACAGCTTCTTGAACGACACACCACTAGAGGGTGGTTCGTACTCGAAGATGCCCTCGAAGAGGCGGGAAAAGACCGCATACCGCGTCGAGTCCACCTGACAGTTCACTCGAACGGTGCGAACGCCCGACCGGCCCGAAAGTTCGCCGAAGAGCTTCTGGACCGCTGTCGTCTTGCCCGTGCCGGGCGGGCCCTGAACGAGGGCGTTCAGCGGGCGCGAACCCCGCACGGCGGGTCGAAGGGCGTACTGGAGGCTCTTTAGCTGTGTCTCGCGGTGTTTGAACGTCTCCGGGAGGTAGTCGATCTCGAAGACGCGCTCGTCGCGAAAGACCGACTCGTCCCACGAGAGCATGTCGTCCTCGCCCATCACTTTCACCACGCTCGGGCAGCGGCTTAACCCTTCGGGCGAGAGAGGGGGTTATACTGCCGGTCGTAAGTCGATGTACACCGACTACCGACCTCTCTGGCGGCAGGTGGACAAATAGTTACGACCGATGGTGTAGTCGCATAGAGCGAGTGCTGGCGACGCGTAGTATAGCGGGACACGCTGAAAGTTCGCTGACGGTTCGAACAGCAAGCGAAACTCTTAGTCCCCTCATACTGGTATGATTTGGCGATGAGTAAGCCGGAGAGCATCTCGCCGCCAGCGGACACGATGCGCGAGCGTGCGGGGAACAGTCGGGCGAAGATGTTGTTTCTGGTCAGTGCGAATCGGTGGTATATCGCCGGAATCCTCGCCGCCATCCCCTTCGTCGTCGTCGTGGCCGCCGGGGCGTTCCTCTTTGACTCTCCACAGGACACGCTGACGACCGACACCGTCAGACCACTGTTTCAGACCATCTTCCTCGCGATCGTCACCAGCGTCGTGCTCGCACTCACCATCGGACAGCTGATCCTCGCGGAGGAGATGGGCGCACTCGGTGAGCAGCGCGAGCGAATGGAAGACGAGATCGCCTTTCGAAAGGACGTCGAGGAGTCGAGCGACATCGGCGTCAGCCCCTCGACACCCGCCGCGTTCCTTCAGACGCTGATCGCCGGGGTCAACCACGACGCCTCGGATCTCGGTGAAATCATCGACGACGAATCCAACAGGGAAGCAGCTACGCAGATCACGGAGTTCGTGACCGTCGTGACCGAACACGGCGAGAAGATAACCGATGACCTCGCAAACGCGCAGTTCGGTTCGTTCAACGTCATCTCCGCCGTGCTGGATTACAACTACTCGTGGAAGATCTACGCGGTGAGACGCCTGCGCCACGAACACGAAGCCGATCTCGAAGACGATGACCACGAAGCGTTCGAGGAACTGATCGACGTACTGACGCTCTTCGGGCCGGCGCTCGAACATTTCAAGTCGCTATACTTTCAGTGGGAGCTCGTCAACCTCACGCGGGCGATTCTCTACACCGCGATCCCCGCGCTGGTGGTGTCGATCGCGACGGTGCTCTATCTCTCCCCGAACGTCCTTCCGGGTGCGGCGCTCGGCGTGGACAGTATGGTGTGGCTCGTCAGCGCCAGTGCGACGTTCGCGCTCGTTCCGTTTTTCGTGCTCGCATCCTACGTGGTGCGGATCGCGACGATCTCGAAGCGAACCGGCTCGCTCGGGCCGTTCATCCTCCGGGACTCCGAGCGAACGACCGCGATCGACTGGGCCGAGTGACCGATGGCGCTCCGGGGCGGGTATCGGCCGTTCCATCGCCGGGGACAGCCTTTTTCGACCGTCCGCTGTAGGGCCCGTCGTGCGCCTGATCCGAATCCTCGTCGCCGAGGACGACCGCGCGTCGATCACCGCTGTCCTCGATCGGAAGGATGTCGATTACGTTATCGGCGGCGAGAGCCCCGACGGCGAGAGCGTTCTCATCGAGTTTCCCCTCCCGACCGACGCCGTCGGCGATGTGCTGGACGAACTCGACGAGGCGGGCTACGAGGAGACCTACACCGTGATCGGACAGGTCGAGAGCGCCCACACGCCGAACACCGAGACGCTGATGGACCGCTATGCGGACGACTTCGATCCGCTGACTCCCCGCGAACTCCGATCGAAGGCCCGCGACATGAGCAACGACACCACGTCGTTTCTCGCGCTCATGGTGCTTTCGGCGTGGATCGCCACCGCCGGCCTGCTCAGCGACTCGCCGGCGATCGTCGTCGGTTCGATGGTGATCGCACCCATCGTCGGGCCCGCACTCACCGCGAGCGTCGGGGCGGTGCTTGGCGACCGCGAGATGCTCGCGGCGAGCATTCGCTTACAGGCGCTCGGACTCGTGAGCGCGATCGTCGGGGCAGCGCTACTAGGGGGGTTCGTCCGCTGGGGGCTGTTCGCCCAGCCGAATCTCGCTCTGGGGTCGATCGAACTCATCGGGGTCAGAGTATCGCCGACCCTTCTCACGCTGATCGCCGGCACCGCCGCCGGCGCGGCCGCGGCCTTCGGACTCACCACCAAAGGCCCGATGTCGCTGATCGGCGTGATGATCGCCGCTGCGCTCATCCCGACCGCGGCGGCGACCGGGATCGCGGTCGCGTGGCGGGACCCGGTGATCGCGGCAGGGACGCTCGTGCTGCTCGTCATTACCCTCGTGGCGATCAACCTCGCGGGCGCAGCCGTCCTGTTCGCGATGGGATACCGCCCCGAGCGCTCGCTGATGGGAGGGTCCTGGCGTTCTGCGAGGGTCGTCCTCGCGATCGTGCTGCTCGTCTCGGTGCTGGCGCTGGCGGGCGTCGCGACCGCCAGCCAGGTGGGCCACGAGCGGGTGGTGAATCAGGTCGTCCACGCGGAGCTCTCGGAGCACGAGGACGTGGAGGCGATCGCCGTCCGGATCGAGTACGGCGACCTTTCGCCCTTTACGGGCCCCGAGACGGTGACGGTGGTCGCGAGCGACGAGGGCGAGGGCGACCCGCCCGAGGACGTCGCCGCGAACGTCGAAGACCGACTCGACGGGGAAACGGACCGGGAGGTCGACGTTCGGGTGCGCTTCCAGGAGTACCAGACTGCGTAGGGTAACCCGGTCGTATCACTGATTCCCACAAAACAATTTTTGACCTTTCGGACAGAACAGGACCTCGGAAGGATCAATCTATGACAGATCGACTCTCATCGGAACGAAAGCAGCGAATCGCGGATTCGATCGTTGACTACGCACGCGAGCCGCTAAAAGAGATCGTCAAAGAGGCGATCGAGGAAGCGGAGACCGAACAGGTCGGTTCGGAGGCACAGGTGGACAAAGACGATATCGAAGAAGGGAAAACGGAGGAAAAACGGACCGATAGCGGCGGCCGAGGCGGCGGGTTTTCGACTCTTCTGCTCGTGTTGATCGTCCTCGCGGCGATTGGCTACGTTCTCAAGGGGCGCTTCAGTTCGGTCGAGGAACTCGCCGAAGAGACCGCAGAACAGACGCGCGAGGTCACACACTCGACAGCCGAACAAGCCGACGACGTAGCCGGGGAAGCCACCGGCCGAACGGAGATCCTCGCCGAAAAAGCGACCGAGATCGCCAGTACGGCCGCAGAATTCGCGAAATCCGCCGCGGATCGGAGTCAAGATGCCGTCGAGGAGGGCGCAGACCGCACGGTCGAAATAAGCGAGGAGATGGGCGACCGAATCGAGGAGACGGGCGAACGCGCCGAATCGGAAGTCGACGACGCCACAGAGGAGCTAGAAGAGGCGGGCGAGGAAGTAGACGAGCAGGTAGAGCAGGAGAATCACCCAGGCCAGAGCGCTGAGCCACACGCTCCATCCCCTGCCGCCCTCGCCGGCGAAGGATGCGCCCAGCATGGCCGTGTGGAGCAAAAATCCGCCGATGAGGGAGGAGATCCCCGCGAGGGAGACCCTGTCTCCGTGCGGGGCGGAGGCCCGCCCCCTCAGAAGGTTGTAGAGGTGAGCGATGGTCGAAATCAGGTAGAGCCCCACGAGAACGGCTACCACAGCTATCTACTCTCTCTCC
>JADFQH010000370.1 GCA_022561895.1 Methanobacteriota archaeon
CAGACGGCTGAAGGTGGCGGATATATTGCGTGTAGGGAATTAGGAGCCGGAGTACCGGGGAATGGTAGCCCTAACGAGACTGGCCTATATCATCGCGGTAAAGAGGATTATCTCCAACTGGCGTTTGGAAGTGGTCCTGTTCACCGGGATATTGCTGGCTGTCTCTTTGTTGTCCAGTGGCCTGATCTTCTCCAAGCTTGCCCGTCTTGCCCGCAATACGAGAGAGCTCCTTCAGTTTGCCGACTATTTCCGGGATCATGGTGCTGACCTGATCTCCATCCAAGAGGCCATCGACACATCCACGCCCGCCGGGCGGAGAAGTACGATGATCCCGACTCGGTGTCGCGCTCGCGGTCGGACGACGACTAGAGAGAGGCTCTAAGTGCCCGCCCATCCACGTCCCCATATGCGAATCGGCATCATTTCGGACACTCACGACAACATCGCGGCCACGGAACGCGCCATCGAGATCTTCCGCGAGGAGGGAATCGAAACCATCGTTCACTGTGGGGATTTCATCGCCCCACCCGTCATTTCCCACTTCGAGGAGTTCACCCTTCACGGCGTACTCGGCAACAACGACGGCGAGATCGAGGGGTTAGAGCGCGCTTTCGAGTCGATCGGGGGCGAACTCCACGGCCGCTTTGGCGATCTCGAACTCGGTGGGGCGCGCTTTGGGATTCTTCACGGCGAATCAAAGGAGGAAATCGAAGCCTACGCCGAATCCGGCGAGTACGATTACGTACTCTACGGCCACCACCACGAACGCGAACAGCGCGAAGTCGGCGATACGCTCGTCATAAACCCCGGCGCACAGTTCCCGACGGTTCCTGAAAAACACCGGACGGTGGCGATCCTCGACACCGATTCCGGCGAGGTCGTCTCTGAGAGCGTGTAACACGCTTTTATTCACCACGGAGCAGATGAAAGCCGACCCCTTATTCGTCCGCTGTCGCAACTACCTCGTGTACATTCATGGTCGTCGAAGACCGGTTCGAGCAGTCCGTCGTGGGGACGAAGCGGCTGATGCACAACTACGGGCTTGGCCTGCTGTTCGCGGCAAACATCTTCGGGGCGGGCTCGGTCTACATCCTCACTGAAGCCGCAATCGGCTTCGGATTCGGGCTGCTGTGGGTGCTGCCGGTGGCGCTTGGAGCCGGACTCGTCATGCACGAGATGTCCGCACGACTCGCCGCGACCGACCGCCCGCTGATGGAGTATATCCAGGACGTGATCGGCGAAACGGGGCCGCAAAGCCGTTTGCGATCGGGATTTCGTTCGTGATGCAGTTCTGGAGCGTCGCCAACTACGCACTCGCGGGTGCTGCGCTCGTCTATCTCACGCCGCTTTCGAACCTCTACATCGGGACGGTGCTAATGGCCGCCCTCGGACTCGGGCTCGTCGAACTGCGCATCTACGACCGCGTCGAAGGGGTTATCGCCGCGGTGATGCTCGCGGTCTTCGGGTCGTATCTCGTGATCGTTCTCGGACTCGACCTTCCGCTCGAATCGGTCGCGACCGGGTTCGTTCCGGGTGTGATCGATGACTTCGAGTACTTCACGATGATTATTGCCCTACTGGGAACCACCGTCTACTACCCCAACTTCTTCATCCAGACGAGTATGAACGGGACGAAAGACTGGGACGCCGTCTCGAAGTATCGCAGAGACCACACCGTTGGACTGGTCGCCGTCATCGGTCTGAGTATCGCAGTCCTTTCGGTCGCCGCCGTGTTGATTCCAGAAGCAGAATTGACGCTGACTGCACCGGGTGAGCCGCTGGCGGAGGCGGTTGGCGACTGGGCGCTCCCCGTGTTCGTTCTCGCGGTGGGCGCTGCCTCGTTTTCGAGCGCGACGGGAACGCTGTTCGGCGCGGGGTTCATGATCCCCCAAGCGTTCGGTCATAAAACCGAGTTCGGTGATCGACGATTTCGCTACACGGTTCACGCTCTGATCGTTTGTTCAGTCGTTATTTCGCTCGCGCTGCTCGCCTTCACCGACTTCACGCCGGCGTATATGGCGATCACGATGCCCGCGCTGAACGGCGTGATCGGGCTGCCGATCACCGCTCTCGCGCTCTACGCGGCGACGAACCGGTACTTCGAGCCGAGCCGAGCGGAAAAGACGCTGTTCGCACTGGTCGTGTTGGTACTGCTCGTCGGCTCGATCTTCACCGCCGATTCGCTGGTTCAGACGTTCGCCGAGTTCGTCTGATCGTCCGTCGACCTTCGAGCGCACGACTGGTTTTCCGGAGGTCCCATGAGTTATGCAACTGCGTGTCAGTGACCAACGTATGTACGAGAATATACTCGTGCCGACGGACGGGAGCGAACAGGCGTCGGAGGCGACCCCGCACGCGCTGGATCTCGCCGAGAACTACGACGCGACGGTACACGCACTCTGTGTCGTCAACCGGGCCGCGACGCGCCAGCTCTCGCCCACGCGGGCCGAGACCACGATGGGAGCAATGGTCGAGGAAGCGGAACGCGCTACGAGCGAGATCGAAGACGAGATGGAAAAGGCAGGCGTCGAGTGTCTATCAGTCGTT
>JADFQH010000054.1:0-7106 GCA_022561895.1 Methanobacteriota archaeon
CCGGCGGGCGCCCGCGATGTTTCATTCGGCACCTGGCGCCGGCCGCGCGGCTCTGTTGCAACAATGTCACACCAGCCGGAAAACATAGCGTAACCCTCGGGTCAAGTGTTGATTTCGTGCACCGGCGGGTGTCTGATGCGGGCGAAGATTTGTGGTTGAGGCTGCGACCGCCTCGCGTGATTGGCTCTTTAGCTTGGCGACGTCATACACCACGGATCAGGGTATGCCCCAAGGGGGCGAACATGGAGGGGAATGAGGTATGAAGAAGGTATTATTGGGGAGCACCGCGATCGTCGGCGTTGCCATGCTCGCCTCGGTTTCGGCGCTCGCCGCCGAAAAGCCGACCGTGAGCGTCAGCGGTTATGTCGACTTCCAGACCGGTTGGTTCGACCAGGACGCCGAAGGTACGGGCGGACTGGGAGGCGCCACCGATCCCGGCTATGGGTTCATCACCGATTCCGAGGTCCACATCAAGGCCTCTGGCGAGGCCGACAACGGCCTGAAGTATAGCGCCAAAATCGAGCTCGAGTCCGACCAGGGTACGACCGGAAACGCGGACGAAGTCGTGCTCACGATCTCGGGCAACTGGGGCCGGATCCAGCTCGGCGCCGAGGACGGCGCGGAGGACATCATGCTGGGCGGCCATACCGGCGTGGGCAGCGCCGGCTCGGGCGGCGTCGACGGCGACCAGAGTCGTTGGTTCCTTACTACTAGCAGCTCGACGGCGTTTGTGGACATCACCGACACCTCGGACGCCGTGAAAATCACGTACTATACGCCTCGCTTCAACGGCTTCCAGTTCGGCGCGAGCTTCACGCCGGACACGGGCCAGACCGGCAAGGGCGCGTTCAACAAGCTGAATGGCAGCTTGGAGAACCACGTCGGCCTCGGCTTCAACTACGTCGCCACGCACAACGACGTGGACGTGGCGATCGAGATGCATCCCAATATGCTGGTGTACGAACCTCACGGGATGCGTAGGTTAAGGGAGGAGACGAACGAGCGGATCGGTGCGAACTTCGATCCCTCGCATCTGCACTGGCAGGGGATTTCCATCACTGACGCGATCCGGTATCTCGGCGAACGCGGCGCGATCCACCATTTCCACGCGAAGGACACGAAGGTCTACGACGCGAAAGCGCGCGAGAAGGGCGTCCTCGACACTACCGCCTACACCGACGAGCCGAACCGCTCGTGGCTCTTCCGTTCGATCGGATACGGCCACGGCGAGAGCCACTGGAAGGACGTCGTCTCGACGCTCAGGATGGTCGGCTACGACGACGTGCTCAGCATCGAACACGAGGACTCGCTGACGAGCGCGAACGAGGGGTTGGAGAAGGCCGTCGACGTGCTGGATCGGGCGGTCTTCGAGACGACGCCCGGCGAGGCCTACTGGGCGGAGTGACTGGCGATCGGCTACGCGAAAAACGATTCGAGTTTTCCAACTGTTGCCTCGGGCGCTTCTTCGGGGATGAAATGGCCACACGAGAGTGATTTTCCTTCTACGTCGGTCGCCCACCGCTCCCAGATCTCGATCGGGTCGAACGAGATCGTCCCCGAGGCGTCGCCCCAGACCGCGAGGAGTGGACATTCGATCCGATCGCCCGCCTCGCGCGAGGCACGGTCGTGATCGAGATCGATACTCAGTCCGGCACGATAATCCTCACAGCTCGCCCGAACGACGCTCTCCTCGCCGAAACAGCGGTGGTACTCGGAAACCGCCGCCGGATCGAACGACTCGATCGACGCCGACCAGTTCTCGAGAAGGTGATCGACGTAAAAGGTAGCTGCGCCGTTGATCAGCGTTTCGGGCACGGGATAGGGCTGGGCTAAAAACAGCCAGTGGTACATGCCTTTCGCCATCTCATAATCCATCCGCTCGACCGTTTCGAGCGTCGGCACGATATCCAACACCGCGAGCTTTTTGACCTTCTGGGGGTGATCCAGCGCGAACCGATAGCCGACGCGCGCCCCGCGGTCGTGTCCGGCGATCCGGTACTCGTCGAACCCCAGCGCGTCCATCACGCCCACGAGATCCTCGGCCATCTCCCGGTTCGAGTAGTCCGCCGTGTTTGGGTTCGCCGGTCCGGTGCTGTCGCCGTACCCTCGGAGATCGGGGACGATGACGGTAAAGCGCTCTGCCAGCTGTGGGGCGACCTCGTGCCACATGGCGTGGGTCTGGGGATAGCCGTGCAGCAGGAGCAGGGGCGAGCCGTCGCCGGCCTGTTCGAGGTTGATCTCCGCTGTGCCCACGTCGACCCGTTTCTGCTCAAAATTCTCGAACATGGGGTCGAATTGCGAGTAGAGAGTGATGAAACTACCCCACAAGTAGCAAACTCACAGCGTTTCGTCCGTTCGGCTAATTTAATACGGACGACCGTATAGTGTACTATCATGAAGACGATCGTCACGGACGAGGACGTTCTCGGTGGTGATCCGCGACTCGACGGAACGCGGATCGGTGTCGTTCATATCTATCGTCGGTACGAGAGCGGCGAGACGCCCGAAGAGATCGCCGCCAGCTACGAGGGTATCTCCGTTGCCGACGTTCACACCGCGCTTGCCTACGCTTTCGACAATCCCGACGAGATCCGTTCGATCGAAAAGCGCAACCGGAAAGCGATCGAGCGGATCCGAGAGGATCGACCGGTCGATCCGGCGGAGTTCGTGGAGTACGCCTGAATGCGATTTCTCGCGGACGAGAACCTGAAACCTGCACACATCTCTGCGCTCGATGCCGCTGGCCACGACATAAAACGAGTGAGAGACGTCCTCTCGAAGGGTGTATCCGATCCGGAAGTACTCGAAGCAGCGAACGACACTAGGCGAGTGGTCATCACCTACGACCGGAAGGACTTCGCTACCGTGACGGATCACGTCGGCGTGTTCATTGCGGACGAGACGATGGCTCCACGAGACGTTCGTCGCACCGTCGAACTGGTCAACAGAGCCTACCCGTCGCTCGAAAACGTCGTCGAATTTCTGGCTGACTGGACCTGATCCGGCAAGCGATCCCCGAAACCTAAGACGTAGACAGGAGTACTACCGACATGGCACTCGACATTGGCGTCCTCGGCTACCGATTCATGGGTAAGGCCCACTCGAACGCGATGGCGCGGCTCCCGATGTTTTTCCCGGATGCTCCCGAGATCGAGCGCGAGGTCCTCGTGGGGCGCGACGAGGAGGCGCTTTCTTCGGCAGCCGACCAACTGGGGTTCTCGCGGACGATGACCGACTGGAAGGAAGCTATCGAGGAAGTCGACGTTTTCTACAACCTCGGCCCGAACTTCGTCCACGCAGAACCCTCGATCGCGGCGCTCGAAGCGGGAATCCCTGTCTTCTGTGAAAAGCCACTCGCTCCAACGCTCGAAGAAGCAAAAGAGATGACCGACGCCTACCGCGAGGCGGGCGTACCCGCGGGCTGTGCCTTTAACTACCGGTTCGTCCCCGCCATCCGCTATGCAAAGGAGCTGATCGATTCCGGAGAGCTTGGCGAGATCTACCACGTTCGGGGGCGCTACCTCCAGGACTGGCTAGTCGATCCCGACGCCCCGTGGAGCTGGCGAAATGACGAGGAGATGGCCGGAAGCGGCGCGCTCGGTGATCTCGGGGCGCATACGATCGATCTCGCGCGATTTCTCGTCGGCGAGGCCGTGGGCGAGATCAGCGAAATCTCAGGTCAGCTTCGGACCTTCACCGAGGAGCGCCCAACGGGGGACGGCGAAACGCGCGAAGTGACCGTCGATGACGCCTATCTCGCAACTGCCGAATTCGAGGGGAGCGCGATCGGGAGCTTCGAGGCCTCGCGCAACGCAAACGGGCACAAGAACGATCACACGATCGAGATCGAAGGCTCGAAAGGGAGTCTGAAGTTCTCGCTCGAACGGCTGAACGAACTCGAATACCTGAAGAAGGATTCGCGAGGCTACGAGACGATTCTGGTTACTGATCCCGAGGATCCCTACATCGACCACTGGTGGCCACCGGGCCACGTCATCGGCTGGGAGCACACGTTCGTCCACGAGAACTACGAGTTCCTTTCGGCGGTAGCGTCGGGCGGCGAGTTCGAACCCAGCTTCGAGGATGGCATTGCGACCCAGCGAGTTCTCTCGGCGATCGAAGAGAGCGACGCGAACGGCGAGCGTGTGTCACTTTGAAAAGATAGGAATTTTATACAAATATAACCGGCTTGTTCCTGCTACGTCCGCTTTTAGGTGCGTTCAGTCCTCCGTCACAAGTGGAATGGACTTTGACCGACGGACGTTCGTCAAGCTCGCAGGAGCCACAGCAGGAGCAAGCATCATCGGCGGACCAGCAAGCGCCCAAGAAGGGAGCGATGACGATGATTTCAGACGCGCAGCGGAACTAGACCCACAAGTCGAAGAGCTACTCGATATCCTCGAAGAAGAGGACGCACCCGACATCAACGAGCTTTCGACCGAGGAGGCTCGCCCCTTCTTCGAGGAGTTTGCCATCTCCGAAACCGACGCAAACGACCCGCGACCCGTCGGCGATGTCGAGAACAGAACGATCTCGGGTCCCGGCGGCGAGATACCGATCCGGATCTACACGCCCGAGGACGAGGGACCACACCCCGCACTGGTCTACTTCCACAGCGGGGGGTGGGTGCTCGGCGATCTCGATACGCACGATTCGAACGCACGGGCGCTGTCGAACAAAGCCGACGCCGTGGTCGTTTCCGTCGATTACCGAAAAGGTCCCGAAGAGCCGTTCCCGGCCGCCGTCGAGGACGCCATCTGTGCGACCCAGTGGGTGTCGAACGAGAGTGAAAAGATCGACGTGGATTCCGACCGGATCGCGGTCGGTGGCGACAGCGCCGGTGGCAACCTCTCGACTGTGGTCTCGCTCGAAGCGCGCGAGCGCGATGACATCTCGCTCGTCCACCAGCTGTTGATCTACCCCGTCACCGACAACTCGGCGAACGATCTGCGCTCACACGAACAGAACGCCGAGGGCTTTTTCCTCACCACCGAGGATCTCGAATGGTTCGGCGAGCGGTATCTCGAAAACGAGATCGACGGCCAGAACATCTACGCCTCGCCCGCGCTGGCGCGCGATCTCTCGGATCTCCCGCCGGCAACGATCATCACCGCGGGCTACGACCCGCTTCGTGATGAGGGGTTCAACTACGCCGAACTGCTCGAAGAGGACGGGGTCGAAGTCGAGCTGACGAACTTCGAGGACATGATCCACGACTTCCTCATCATGCGCCACCTCGACGATCCGTACCCGGACATCGAACGCGCCGAGGACGGCTTTGACGAGGCGGCCGCCGCGTTGCGGAGTGCGTTCGACACGTAATCGTTCGTTACGCGATCACGATCTGCAGCGGCGCAAATTCGACCGGGTAGGTCGCGGATCGACGGGACAGATAAACTACCCCGCCGCAATCGGTACGTTGATCTCGATGTCATCGTACCAGACGGAGGGGCGTTTCGCCCGTCCGTCGTCTTCAATCTCGACGAGACCGTAGGCTTCGAGCTCGCTTAGATTGTCATGGACCTGCCGGATATCTCGACCGACGCCGCGGGCA
Source organism: Methanobacteriota archaeon (assembly GCA_022561895.1). GTDB lineage: Archaea > Halobacteriota > Halobacteria > Halobacteriales > Halalkalicoccaceae > Halalkalicoccus. The sequence continues at coordinate 5,555 of JADFQH010000054.1, forward strand.
AGCGCGCGAATACTGTCGGGCGACTCGCGAGCAATCGTCCGTAGCAGCTGGATGTTCTTCGCCGACAGCAGGCGCTGGAGATCTTCTTCGCGCTGGAACGTCACTCGATAGAGCGGGTCGATCTCTTCGCCACGGTCGAGTGCTTCGAAACGCTCTGTGAGGTCCTCGAAGGCGTCACTCGGCGAAGCAACGCGAACGGTCAGTGTGCGGTGGGTTGGTGTGTTAGTTGGTGCGTTCATGGGTTTCGACCTCTTCTCGGAACTGTTTCAGGATGGTTGTGTACTCGCCCGGATACTCATAGTCGGGATCAATTCCGTCAGACGTGTGGCGCTCGTGGCCTTTCGTCCGAGGGTGGGCGTTGTCGTATCGGAGGATCGTATCGCCGTCGGTTGTGCCGTAGTGCAGGCGGTATTTGATCCCGTCTGGGTAGGCGTCTGACTCGGGGACGGACCACACGTTGATCCGAACGAGTCGGCCCGTTTCGGGATAATCGATGGATTCGTTAAGCAACAACGTGGCGTCGTCCCCAGCCATCATTTGATGTTAAACACCACATCAAATAAGAGTTGTGGTTAGGGACATCGGTCCCACCCGCCATCGGTCGCGAGCTGCGTTTCGATCTCGTCCTCGAACCAGATCCACTCCTGGGTCGTGAGGCCGTCGTCTTTCAGGCTCCACGGATCGCCGTCCTCGACGAGCGGCCCTTCGAAGTACGACTGGACTATCAAGCAGGGGACGAGTGACGACCACGTCGGTGCCAGAAACGGCATCCGTCGCATTGAGTAGTCGCTTCACCCCTCCGGGAATCGTCGTCGATCGGCCAAGAGAACGAGGAGTCCGATACCCAACAGAACGACGCTTACGACGACCCAGTGTGGGTTCCACGCCTCGGTTCCGTGAACCACGTTGTGCAGATCGAGAACGTAGTGATTGACGACCCCGTCGAAGACGTTGAACACGCCCATTCCGATGAGGATCGAGCCGACGAGGGCGAGCGTAGAGAGCGATTGGTCGGCCCGGTTCACCGTCCGCCAGAGCAGCGCCGCGCCGGCGACCACGATACCGAGCATGAGTATCGAGAAGATCCCGTCCATCATCACGTTCGCTCGCAAGCCCTCGTACGTCGTCGGATCGTAGATTCCCGAGAGGATGTGATGGTGCTGGAAGATCAGGTGGAAGACGAACACGTCGATCAGCGCGCCGAATCCGAAGCCGATCGTGCCACCCCACAAAATCAACGGTCGCCGATGTTCTCGGGTCATACTCTCGATGTCATGCCGCGCAGTTGTTCGGCCCGAGTTCGAGCGCGAATGCCTCCTCGTCATCGGGCGATTTTCGGCCGAGATTCGTCGCGATGATTTTCTCATAATTGGCAGGCTGTGGGGGCATTTCTGAGACGATGAACTCGACGAACGACTCCTCGTCCATCGACAGCGCGTTCATCCGCTCCTTGAGGTCACCGAGTTCGGCCGTATAGGTGCCATCATCACGAGGCGTCGCTGCATCGCTGAAGTGTGCGGGCGCGATGACCGTCTCGTCGGGCAGTGAGAGG
>JADFQH010000054.1:7116-12461 GCA_022561895.1 Methanobacteriota archaeon
GGCTTTTCGGGATCGTTCGCGGTGATTCGCTCGACGAACTCCTCCTTTTCGAGCGTGAAGGCGTCGAGTTCATCCCGGAGATCGCCGAGTCGCGCGCTGATCGCCTCGCCGGGGCTTCCCACCTCGAACTCCCCATCCGCGGTGACGGTGACGTGACCCGGAAGAACCAGGAGAGCGTCGTCGAGATCCGCGAGGACCTCGTGAAGCGAGTCATAGAGGAGTTCGGCACCGCGGGCGGCCCCCTCGTCGCCGAACTGGAGTTCGGTGCGCCCGACGCCGTCGACGAACAGGGTGTCGCTCGAAAGCACCACACTCTCGACGAGCAGGTTGATCATCTCGCTCGTGTGGCCGGGGGTGTGGCGCACCTCGATCTCGATATCGCCGACTGTCAGTATATCTCCGTCCTCGAGCGGTTCGAACTCGTAATCGATGTTTACGTCCCGGTCGTCGAGATGACCACTCAGAAAGTACGGAACGTCGAGCTCCTCCGCGAGCGTCCGGCCGCCCGAGACGTGATCCGCGTGGATGTGGGTGTCGACGACGCGAGTGATCACTAACCCCGCCTCCTGTGCGGCGATCTTCGCCACGTCCGTCTGGCGGGTAACGTCGACGGCGACCGCCTCGCCAGTGCTGTTCGAACCGACGATATACCCGAGACAGCCCTTCGCACGTCGCTGGATCTGGAGGATCTCCAGATCCTCGTTTTCGGGTTCGATCGAAACGACGTCGTACACCTTGCTCCAGTCCTCCATTCCGCCCTGAACGACGCCGATCTCGAAGTCGTGGCCGTTCGTCCGCTCGTCGAGTTCGAGTGCGAACGAGGTCGAGGAGATCCCCTTGCCACAGATCGCGAACACCCGATCCGTTTCGACGAGATCCGTAACCCGCTCGAACGTGTCGTCGCTCATCGAGTCGTTCGGCCCGAAGGGAACGTTCCTCGCCTCGTGGATATGCCATGCGTCGTAGCTGTCCTCGGGTCGTGTATCGATGAGCGTGAAGGATTCGCCCGCATCGATCCGATCGGCCAGCTCCCGTGTACTGAGTTTCGAAATCATCGGTTTCTCTCGGACAGAGATACCGCTTGAGACTGCTTAAATCGTCCCGTGGTGCTGTACAACCCATCCGGAATCGATCGCCGGTACTGCAGATCACCACCCTTCCGTTTTAGTGATCACTCGTCGATGGCTAGCCATGTCGAACACGACTGATCGAAAAACGGATATCGAGATCGTTGGCCTCGAATGCGCGAAAATCCGCGGAGCAGCGGATACTGATGGGGCAGAAACCGACGAACCGCTCCGTGTGACAGTCCTCGGATCGGGGGCATCATCGTTTGCAAACGGTCGCGCGAACGCCGGTCACGTCATCCACGTTGACGGCGAACCACGGTTCCTGCTCGACGCCGGTGGCGGGATCGGCGCGCGGCTCGCGGAAGCGAACATCGACCTGACCGCGCTCGATGCCGTCTTTCTCGGCCATCTTCATATCGACCACACGGCCGATCTGCCGGCGGTCGTCAAGGCCGCCTACCAGCAGGGTCGCGAGCGACCGCTCCCGATCTACGGACCGACCGGCACCGACGACGTGCCCGGAACGGACGCCTTCGTCTCGGGGCTGTTCGACGCGAATACCGGCGTCTACAACTACCTCTCGTCATTCGTCGAACGGTACACCGAGGGAGAGCTTGAACTCGAAACAACCGAGATCGACGCGACGATTCACGAGGAAAACGAGGTGCGGACCGTCTACGAGGGGGATCTCGTTGTCGAGGCGATCCCCGAAACCCACGGTCGAATGCCGACGCTCGCCTACCGGTTCGATCGCGGGGAGCGGTCGATCACGTTCAGCGGCGATACGACCCTCGAAACGGGAAACCTCACCGGCCTCGCGGACGGAACGGACGTTCTCGTCCACAACCGAATGCTCGATTCGCACACCGATCCCGACGCGCAGGGGACCGAACTCCACTCCTCTCCCACGGAGATCGGCGTGACCGCGAGCGCGGCCGACGCCGGAATCCTCGTGCTCTCACATATCAGCCAGGAAGGGAGGGCGGAGATCGAGCGCGAACTCGAGAGGATTCGAGGGGCGTACAACGGTCCGATCGTCGCCGTCCGGGATCTAGTGAGGATCGCTCCCGACGGTCGGATGGACGGCGTGACACCGGTCGAAAACGAGGTTCTCGTCGTCGAGTCGTAATCTACCCGTGTTCGTTCGTTTCCGTCGGGTCGAGAAACCCGACCAGTAGCTCGTTGACCCGTTCGGGAACGTCCATCTGGACCCAGTGACTCGCGCCCTCGATGCGCTCGATTTCGATGTCGGGAACCCACTCGTCGAGATCCTCGGTGAGTCGGGACGAGAGCGCCTCGTCCTCCATCCCCCAGATCAAGAGCGAAGGCCGGTCGATCAGCCCGTCGCTCGTCGTCGCGTCCGGCACGCTTCGACCGGGGATTTTCGAACGGAGCGTCCCGCGAAACAGCGCCCGGTAGTAGTTGATCATTGCGGTCATCGCCCCCGGTCGCGAGCAGGCTCGTTTGTACCGCCGGATCGCCTCCTCGTCGAACGCCTCGGGGTTGGTCGACCCCTCCCTGAACAGGGTTTCTACCAGCCGTTGATCACCGAGTCGAAAGAGCAGTTCGGGGAGCCACGGCAGCTGAAAGAGCAGGACGTACCACGAGCGTTTCGCCTGCTCGGACTCGCAGCTTCGGAGTTCGCGCCGATACGCACCCGGATGTGGGGCGTTCAGGACGGCGACCCGCTCGACGTTTTCGGGATGGCGGGCTGCGACCTCCCACGCGATGACCCCGCCCCAGTCGTGACCGACGAGATGGGCGCGTTCTTCGCCGCAGTGTTCGATGAGCGCGCGCACGTCGGCGACGAGATGCCCGATGCGGTAGGCGTCCACACCGATCGGTTTTTCCGTTCTGTTGTAGCCCCGGAGGTCGGGGGCAACGACGCGATAGCCCGCATCGACGAGCGCGGGAAGCTGCTTGCGCCAGCTGTACCAGTGCTCGGGAAATCCGTGAAGCAGGACGACGAGCGGTCCCTCACCGGCTTCGACGTAGTGGGTCCGGACGCCGTTTACGATCGCCTCCTCGTGGGACGGCTCCATGCTCCCTCTGTGGGCGGCGAATGGGTAGCTCTTGTGCTCGGTGGGGAGCCGGCAGTCGATGGGCGGGGATCTATCAGTCCGCCGGACGAAGGGGTCGGTATGCAGATCGCAGTCACCGGCGCTGACGGAACCGTCGGCAAACAGGCCGTTGCAGCCCTCGAAGGCACCGATCACTCGGTCACGCCACTGACCCACAGCGAGAGCGAGGAGCTGAACAGCGAGATCGTCGATGTCACCGAACCGGACGAAGTCTCAAAAGCGCTTTCGGGTCACGATATCGTTGTCCATCTCGCAGCAAACCCCTCGCCCGAAGCCGACTGGGAGGCGCTTCGAGAAACCTTGACGTCGTATTATTCGGCCAATTTGGGTCAGCCAGCCATCGATCCGGTGCGGATGCTCAAACTCGAGTTTTTGAAGTATCGGCACAATTTGTCCGATCAGCAGGTGATGGGGCGGACCGTCACCGATGTGGCGTTTCGGTATTTTCTGCAAGTCGGCGTTATGTTTCGACCGCCCGACCCCAGTTCGCTTTGCCGCTTTCGAGCAAGACTCGGCGAGGAAGGCTTCCGCAAGGTTTTCGACGCCTTGGTCGGCCAAGCCCGGCAGGCGGGGCTGGTCAAGGATCGTCTGCGGCTGAAAGACGCCAGCCACGTCGTAGCTAGCATCGCCGTGCAAACCACGTTGACGATCGTGGCCCAGGTTCGCGACCGCTTGCTGAGCGCCGCCGAGCCTTTCGACGCCGAGTGGGTCGCCGGTCAGCGAATCGAAACGGGCTTGCTGCGCGAGCGGACCAAGGAGCAGCCCAACGAATCCCGGCTCTCGACCCGCGTGACGCACTTGCAGGAGCTGGTCGCTTGGGCCGAGCAACAGCCGGCGCCGGCCGACCTGGAAACAAATCCGGCCACTGCCTGGGCGTGGGAAAAGTTCCAGAAAACGCTGGCTTTGGCCCGGAAGATTCTGCAAGACCGCGAGCCGAAGGCCAACCGCAAAACGCTGAGCGTCCACGACCCCGAAGCGCGACGCGGCAAACACGGCGAGTTTTACGACGGCTATCTGGTCGATATTATGATGGACGCCGACAGCGAGATCATCACGCAGGTCAACGTGCTGGCGGCGGGCGGCGACGAGGCTCGCGACGCGGTGGACTTGGTCCGCGGCGAACAAGCGGCTCACGGCAACCAGATCGAGAGCCTGTCGATCGACGGCGCGGGTTTTAACGGCGAGATGATGCGTGAGCTGGAAGGCGCGGCCGAGTCGGAAGAGGATACGGGACTGGGTGTGAAAACGTTTGTGCCGCCCAAAGCTCAGCCCTCGGGCGACCGCTTCACTTCGGACGAATTCACGCCCAACGAGGACGAGTCGGCGGTGACATGTCCGGCCGGCGAAACGTCGCGATACCGCCAGCGCGACACGGGCCGCAACGCGACGATCTACCGCTTCACGCGCGAGCAGTGCGACGGCTGTCCGCTGTTGAAGCGTTGCGTGGCCAAGCCGCACCAAGGGGCGTTCGGCCGTTCGGTCAGCAAGAACGACTACGAAGCGGAATACCGCCGGGCTCGCGCCCGCGCGAAGACGACGCAGTTCGAGGAGGTTCGGCGTACACATCCGGCGGTGGAGCGGAAGTTGAATGAGGTGTTGAACCATCACGGCGGCCGTCGAGCGCGTTATTGGGGCCGGGCGAAGGTTCATGTTCAGCAATTGATGACGGCTTCGGTTGTGAACGTCAAGCGCATGGTGACCTTGTTGGGGCAACTGCGCGCGGAGTCGGCGCTGGAGGCCACGGCAACGCACTGATCCGCATCACCGAGGAAAGCTTGGCAATCTGGAGAACGAGTATCCTAAACGAAAAAAACTGAATCAGAAATCACACCACCTAAAACCTCCCGGTCCGAAAAAAACAATCGCCAACGCGTCCCAAGGAAACTCCACGCCAAGCTACTATTTCAGTCGTCTCAAAAGGCACTATGTTGTAGGACGGATTGCCCGATCCGTCCTGAATCTGCAGACGGATGAGCAATCCGTCCTACAGCGTGAATAATCCGGGCTAAGTGGCGCTGTCCAACTACTTTGCGTCATCTTACACGTAAACATTCGCCGAAGGAGTGGATTGGCAGAGAACTGATCTGGCGGAGACTGGGTGGATGTTCTATTGCGGAGCATTATGAGTGGTTCGCTTGTGGAACAGATTCCAGTTGACGAACAGCTGCACTCGCTGACAGCAATTCCCGCCGGC
>JADFQH010000371.1 GCA_022561895.1 Methanobacteriota archaeon
GTCCCGCGCAGGGGAAGCTTCCGCTGCTCGCGCAGCCAGCCGGGCAGGAACTCGGGAACCTGATCGACCATCCCGAGTATGGGGAAGTTCGCACGGATCTCGAAACCCGGCTGGTCGAGCGCATGCGCGAGACTGACGACCCGCTCGCGCAGTGGACAGGGGACGTTCTCGGCGGGTAGCGGTGGGCTTTTGACTCACCTCGGAAAAGCACCCCCATGAAAACGAAAACCCTGCCGGGACCCGTAGTTGGAATCGTCGGCGGCGGCCAGTTGGGAAGAATGCTCGCGGAGGCAGCAGCCCCCTTGGGAATCGAACTAGTCGTTCTTGATCCGACCCCCGACTGTCCCGCTTCGCCGGTCTGTCGTGATCAGATCGTCGGTGCGTTCGATGATCCCGATTCCGTCCACGAACTCGCCGAGCGTGCGGACACCCTGACCTTCGAGATCGAACTCGCCGATCCGGATCTGCTCGAAAGAGTGTCTGAAAAGTTCGGCGTCGAGGTCCAGCCCTCGCCCGCTACCCTTCGCATGATTCAGGACAAGCTGGTCCAGAAACGGGCGCTACAGGACGCCGGAATCCCGGTTCCCGCGTTTCGGGCGGTCGATTCGCCCGAGGAGCTGCGGGCAGCCCTCGATGAACTCGGAACGCCCGCGATGGTCAAGGCCCGCGAGGGCGGCTACGACGGCCGGGGAAACGTTCCGATCGAGGACTCCGACGAGGCTGAGAAAGTGCTTGAAGAGATCGCCGGGCGGGCGATGGTCGAGGAGATGGTCGACTTCGAGCGCGAGCTGTCGGTAATCGGCGTCAAGGGCAGCGCTGGACACAGTCCAGCTGGCGATCGGACATCGTCGGATAAAGAGGACGAGATCGCAACCTACGTGGCCGGTGAGAACGTCCATGAAGAGGAGATCCTCCGAGAGACGGTGGTTCCGGCGCGCGCGAGCGGGGCGGTCCGCGAGCGCGCACAGGCGGTCGCCCGCGAGGTGCTCGATCTCCTGGAGGGGCGGGGCGTCTACGGAATCGAGCTGTTCGAGCGCGAGGAACGCAGTCCCTCGGAATGTTCGAGCGAGGAGCGAAGCGACTCGCGGGGGAACGGAAAAATTCTCGTCAACGAGATCGCGCCGCGGCCCCACAATTCGGGCCACTGGACGATCGAGGGCGCGCGCAGTTCGCAGTTCGAGCAGCACGTTCGGGCGGTCTGTGGCCTTCCCCTAGGATCGACCGAACTACGCGAGCCGGTCGTGAGTAAGAACATACTGGGTGACGAACGCGATTCGAGAAAGGCGACCCTCTCTGGAGTGGATCGGCTGCTTGCCGAGCCACTGGTCCACCTCCACTGGTACGGGAAACGGGAGGTGCGCCCGCTTAGAAAGATGGGCCATTTCACCGTTTTAGGGGGGGACCAGTCCGTCGAGGAACTACTGGAGTCGGCACGTACATACCGCAGGCACGTCGAGTTCGAGCCATGACGCTAGAGGACTTGATCGAGAGCTTCGAAGCCGAGGCAGAACGCGATCGCGCTCCGGAGAAAACGCCCGAGGTGGGGATCGTCATGGGAAGCGATTCGGATCTCGAGGTGATGATGACCGGCGGTCGTCGTCCCGGCGCTTACGACGCGCTGGTCGACGAACTTGGATTCGCCGAACAGACCGATTTCGGGCAAGCGCCGGACGCGCGATTCACCTTCGAGACGTACGTGACGTCCGCTCATCGGACGCCCGGCCTCATGACCGCGTACGCCGAAACGGCCGAGGAACGCGGCCTCGAAGTTATCATCGCGGGTGCGGGCGGAAAGTCGGCAGATCTACCGAACATGACGGCTTCGATCGCCTATCCGCTCCCCGTCATCGGGGTACCGGTCCAGGAGAAGTCCGTCGACAGCGTCATCGGAATGCCGACGGGCGCGCCGCTCGTCGCGGTCGACGCCGGGAAGTCGTTCAACGCCGCGTTGTCCGCCGCCCAGATTCTCGCACGGCAGTACGACGACGTTCGCAAGCGACTCGTTTCCTATCACGACTCACTCCAATCGGAGGTCGGGACGGTTTCTCGAGAACTTCACGACGGTGGCGTCGAAGAATATACATCTGGGAGCCAATAGGGCAGTAATCTGTGAATTCGTAACGTGTCGTTTCGGCGATCGGTAATAAGATATTACCACAAGGAATAGCACAGTTTCGGTTTTTGGATGATTGTTCATTTTCGAAACCCCCACAGCGGCCCGTTTGCTGCTAAATTGACCGGAAACCCAAAGAATCAACCCTTATATGCATGCGGTTTGAACCTCCGAACGTTACGGAGATGAATGAATGGATCGCCGTGGGGATGCTGGCGTTCGTGGGATTACTGATTCCGCTCGGAATGATGGCGGTTTCGTATCTCATCCGACCCAGCGTACCCGAAACGAGCAAACGCGCCACCTACGAGAGTGGCGAGGTCCCGACCGGTGGGACGCGCATTCGGTTTAACATCCAGTACTATATGGTTGCACTTCTCTTTCTTGTCTTCGATATCGAAACCGTCCTCCTG
>JADFQH010000372.1 GCA_022561895.1 Methanobacteriota archaeon
CGAAATCGAAACTTTTGGGGGCTTTGTGTATGTCGGACGGCTGTTGACGGCGGCCCGCGCCGGCGACGACGTCGTTATCTTCGACATGGGGCTCAACCTGTCGAAGGTCCTCATCCACGACAACGTACAGACCGAAAAGATGCACAGCCTCGACCTGATCGACATGGGTGCGATCCCCGACGATCGCGTCATGTCCGACATCGAGGGCGACGTACAGGCGATCGTCCCCACACACGGACACCTCGATCACATCGGCGCGCTCAGCAAACTCGCCCACCGGTACGACGCCCCGATCGTCGCGACGCCGTTTACGATCGAACTCGTCAAACAGGAGATCAAGGACGAGAACAAGTTCGTCGTCGAAAACGACCTCCAGAAGATGGAGGGCGGCGAGACGATGGAGATCGGCGAGGGTCTCGAACTCGAGTTCGTCCACGTCACCCACTCGATCATCGACGCGATCAACCCCGTTCTTCATACCCCCGAGGGCGCGATCGTCTACGGGCTCGACAAGCGCATGGACCACACGCCCGTCATCGAGGACCCGATCGACATGAAGCGGTTTCGGGAGATCGGCCGCGAGGGCGAAGGAGTGCTGTGTTATATAGAGGACTGTACGAACGCGAACAAGAAGGGCCGGACACCGAGCGAGTCGGTCGCCCGTCGGCATCTAAAGGACGTCATTACGAGTATGGAAGACTACGACGGTGGGATCGTCGCCACGACGTTCTCCAGTCACATCTCGCGGGTTTCGTCGCTCGTCGAGTTCGCCCAGGAGATCGACCGGACTCCCCTCCTTCTGGGTCGTTCGATGGAGAAGTACTCGGGCACCGCAGAACGCCTCGGCTTCGTCGACTTCCCCGACGAGGTCGGCATGTTCGGCCATCGGAAATCGGTCGATCGCACCTTCAAGCGCATCATGAACGAGGGCAAGGAGAACTTCTTACCTGTTGTGACGGGCCACCAGGGCGAGCCGCGTGCGATGCTCACCCGGATGGGCCGGGGCGAGACGCCCTACCAGCTCGACGACGGCGATAAAGTGCTGTTTTCCGCGCGGGTGATCCCCGAGCCGACCAACGAAGGTCAGCGCTATCAGTCAGAAAACCTACTGAAGATGCAGGGAGCGCGTATCTACGACGACATCCACGTCTCGGGCCACCTCTGTCAGGAGGGCCATTACACGATGCTCGATGCCCTCCAACCCCAGCATCTGATTCCGGCACACCAGAACATGAAGGGGTACTCGGGCTACGTGAGCCTCGCCCAGAACCAGGGCTACGAACTCGGACGGGACATCCACATCACGCACAACGGGAACGTCATCACGCTGGTCGAGTAAGCATGACCCGCCCAGAGGCACGATCGGTGACTGAGGCGGTGGCCGAGCGCCGCGAGCTGGTCAACCAGGCGATCGACGAGGATCTACCCGTTGCCCGCCCCGAGCGTCTGTATGAGGCCTCGCGCTACCTGCTGGATGCGGGCGGCAAGCGACTCCGACCGGCGGTGTTACTACTGACGGCAGAAGCGCTCTGTGATGTCGAACCGCTTTCCGTGAGCTACCACGAGTTCCCGGCGCTCGAAGGCGGGCCCGTCGACGTGATGCGCGCGGCGGTGGCGATCGAGGTCATCCAGTCGTTTACGCTGATCCACGACGACATCATGGACGACGACGATCTCCGGCGGGGCGTGCCGGCCGTCCACCGCGAGTACGACCTCGAAACCGCGATTCTGGCCGGCGACACGTTGTACTCGAAGGCGTTCGAGATCATGCTCGAAAGCGGGGCACCTCCCGAGAGAGGGCTCGACGCCCTGCGGATGCTCGCGTGTACGTGTACGCGGATCTGCGAGGGTCAGTCCTTCGACGTCGAGTTCGAGCGCCGCGAGAACGTCGGCGAGGAGGAGTATCTCGAGATGGTCGAACTCAAGACCGCCGTTCTGTACGGCGCGGCCGCAAGCGTTCCCGCAACCCTGCTTGGAGCCGACGACGAAACCGTCAAGGCGCTCTATCGGTACGGAATCGATATCGGAACCGCCTTTCAGATTCAGGACGACGTGCTGGATCTCACCGTGCCAAGCGACGTGCTGGGCAAACAGCGCGGGAGCGATCTCGTCGAAGGAAAACGCACCCTGATCACGCTTCACGCCCGCGAACAGGGGGTCGATATGGACTCACTGATAGGAACCGACGATCCGGAGGCAGTTTCCGAACGGGAGATCGACGAGGCCGTCTCAGCCGTCGAATCGACGGGAAGCATCGAATATGCCCGGAGCAAAGCCCAGTCACTCGTCGAAAGCGGGAAAAACGAACTCGCAGTTCTGCCGGACAACGAGGCCCGGAGTCAGCTCGAAGCGGTCGCCGATTACCTGATCGAACGCGGCTACTGATGGACCTTCTTCGTGGACCTTTTTGCGCTGAGTGGGTCGCGAAGCGACCCACTCAGCGCAAAAAGGTCCTCCATTGCCGGACGTAGTCCGGCAGGCAGCTGGATTCCGATGGACTCCAGCCACATTGCAGGAGC